>DASZPR010000760.1:0-1575 GCA_035550235.1 Verrucomicrobiia bacterium
TCACACGGAAGGACGGTCTCACACGGAAGGACGGTCTCACACGGAAGGACGGTCTCACACGGAAAGACGGTCTCACACGGAAAGACGGTCTCACTAAAATCATAATAACAAAATCAACTCCCCCATTTAAAATCCGGGTAAATGGGGGAGTTGAAATTTTATCGTAAAAACAATTCGATGTCGAGCTAAAGTCTCAATATGGCTGACAAAAGGGCGTAGCTTCACTCTACCATCAGGATTGCGGCGTGATGCAGCAGCTTGTAGCGCAGGCTGGCAGCCTGCTGTTTCGCCGAATGGCATTCGGCGAGGCGCAACCATTGACGATGCGTCCGGAACAGTTCAACGCCTGTGGATTGCCAATCCGCAATACAGCCGAGTGCCACTCGGCGTTACGGTGGCAGTGCCAGGTTGCGCCCCTGACAAAATATTGAATGCAAAATTTTAGATGCGTCTGCCCTGTTCCTGTCATCCCTTATGTTCGTTGAGACTTATTACCCTCCGTTCATCGGATGAATCGCTTCAGCGTGAGCCGGCATTCATCGACGCGCAACAGATAGCTGACACCGAAATAGACGATTCCATAGACGCCCAGGATTGCGGCGGCGTTCAGGATTGGCCCATGGCGGCCAATGATCAGTTTGATGGCCCAACTGGCCGCCGCCGCGAGCGCCGCCGAAATCCATAATCTGGCCGCCAAAGAAACAGGGATCCCCGTGCGGCCAATGCGCCGATTCATCGTCCGCCGCAACAGGATAAACTCAATCCATCCGGCGAACCCAGCCGAAGCCGTGAGCCCGGCCATGCCCCAACGCGCGTCGATACCGAGCCATCGCGGCAGCAGAATAGCGCATAAATACCCGAGCACAGTGGTAAGCGAGACCCGCACCAGCGCGTAACGCAACGGCGTGCGCGTATCGCGCAACGCATAGTAGGTGGAGGAATACAAACGTCCCAGCGTGGACGCCAGCAGGCCCACCGAGGAGCCGGCGAGAATGGCCCAAACATAAATCGCATCGTCGTGGGTGAATCTCCCGGTTTGATACAACGCCGCGGTAATCACGTCGCCCAGCGCCAGAAAGGCGACTGCGGATGGCACCACAAAAAACGCGATGCGCCGCAACCCGGAGTTGAGCCGCGTTTGCAGTTGCTCGGCCACCCGCGTCGAATCGCCCAGCGCGCTCGACATCGCCGGCAATTCCGCGACCGAAATGGCCATGCCAAACAAACTCACCGGCAGCGTGTTGATGGACTGCGCGTAGGTGAGCGCCGTCACCGCGCCCGCGCCGGCCAGACTGGCAATCACCTGGTCCACATAGCCGCTGATCTGCACCGCGCCGCGGCTGAAGAAAACCGGAACGAAATTTCGCAACACCTCGCGCACATGCGCCGTGCGAGTGTCCAGGCGCAGCCGCAGTTTGCGAGCGAGCCGCAGCACCACCGGTAACTGCACGCCGAATTGCAGCGCGCTGCCGATTACTGAGCCCCACGCCAAATCAACCGCCAGGGTGTTCAGCCCAGCGCCACCGAAGGCCACCAACGTCCCAATCATCGCCGCGTTCCAAATCACCGGCGATA
>DASZPR010000761.1:0-1836 GCA_035550235.1 Verrucomicrobiia bacterium
TCCTGCGGCTGGAGCCAGGGCGTGCGCGCCATCATGCGCAAATACGATTTGCCGTTCGAAGACCGCGACATCATCAATGACCCGATGCAACGCCAGGAGATGATCGAGAAAAGCGGCCAGATGCTCAGCCCGTGTGTCGAGATCAACGGCCACATGCTGCCCGACATCAGTGGCGAGGAAGTCGAAGTCTACATGCTTTCCAAGGGCCTCGTGCAACCGGTGAACCGCGAAGCGGACTCCCCGACGAACCAACCTTGCGCGCACGAAATGCCGCAAAGCAGCCCGTTGCAGTTCAAACGATAATTTGTAGCGGCCGCTCCACGAGCGACGCTAATTTAAATACTTCGAAAACGCGAAGGCAACTGCCTTCGCGTTTTTTGTTCGTAGTTCCGCCTTCAGGCGGTTGCGGCTGTGGCACCGTGCTGCCGAACCGCCTGAAGGCGGAACTACGAACCGGGCGCGGCTTGTTTTTTTGCCAATCAGAACTAACCTGCGCCGGATGCAAGTCGTAACCTCAGTCGCCGCCATGCAGCGGCTCGCCAAAAAATGGCAGCGCGCCGGAACCAAAATCGGCCTCGTGCCGACCATGGGTTATCTCCACGCCGGCCATTTGAGCCTGGTGCAGCGCGCGCGCAAACTCGTCGGCAAAAACGGCAAAGTAGCCGTTAGCATTTACGTCAACCCGACGCAGTTTGGTCCCAAGGAAGATCTCTCGCGCTATCCGCGCGATTTGAAGCGTGATTTAAAACTGCTTCGAGCAGAGGGCACGGATGTGGTTTTTGTTCCTAGTGATGAGGAAATGTATCCAAGGGGAAAAAGTTTGGGCTCGACGGAGTCTCGCCCAACCAGCGGCGGTTTCAGCACCTACGTTGTTGAAGAACAATTGTCGCAATCGATGGAAGGCGCGGCGCGGCCGGGACACTTTCGTGGGGTGGCCACGGTGGTCGCGAAACTTTTTAACATTGCGCAGCCGGGCGTGGCCGTGTTTGGCGCGAAGGATTTTCAGCAGGCCGCGGTCATTAAACGCATGACGCGCGATTTGAATTTTCCCATCACCATCGACATCGCGCCGACATTTCGCGAGCCCGATGGCCTCGCGATGAGTTCGCGCAACAAATATCTCCAGGGCGATTTGCGCCGGCAAGGTCTCGTCCTCTGGCGCGCGATTCAAAAGGCGCAAGCACTAGTCAAAAAATCTCCGGTGTCCGCCAAAAAACTGAGAGCCGACCTCAAAAAACTTATCGAAAGCGAGCCGGCGCCGAAATTGGATTATGTGGAGTTTTTCGATCCGGACACGCTTTTGCCGGTCGAAAGAGTCACGCGCGGCACGCAGATGGCTTTGGCGGTTTTTGTCGGCAAGGCGCGGTTGATTGACAATGCGAGACTTTGATTAGGGCGCGCCTCGCAGCGGCCAAGCGCTTTGACGGTTTGTTGAAAGGTCCAGCAACAAGAGATCCCTATCGGAATAAGTCCGATAAAACCCGAAGTCGCAATACGGAAACGAAGCAGCTTTGATTTTTGCAGCAGAGGTTTGCGTTAAATAGTCGCGCACTTCGTCCAGTTCTTCTTGGGTAGCCAAGCGTGTTATACCTTTCGATTCCAGCACTACGTTTGTCGCAAAGCGCCAAAGATCAACTCTCAGATCGCGATCCGTCGGCCAATTCGCATTCTCGGCAGCATTTGTATGCGCAGTATCCAAGTCGATCACGAAGTCCAACATGGCGGTGTCGCAATCAAAGTCGCAGAAGAATCTTCGGCCATCGTCAAAGGGATAAATGAACAGAGGCCCGTCGCACCAATTTTCCCATAAGCTGAAAACTTTTTCCTCTCCCACAT
>DASZPR010000762.1:0-4326 GCA_035550235.1 Verrucomicrobiia bacterium
CCCAGCGATTGTCCGGCGTGATGGAGATGGAGAAGAACGAACTGCTGTTGTCGGAGACCATGGCGCCGTATTTTTTCAGGCCGAGGACCAGCGCCTTTTCTTCCTTCGTCCAATTCGCGGGTATCACGAAGCTCGCCTTGAGCCGCAATCGCTGGCCCATGGCGGGATAATTTATTTGGCTGGCATCGACCGAGCCGGCATCGTGAGTGGCGGGATAAATGTGTTCGGAGCGTGAGCGGACGACGACGAGGCGGCAGGCGTGTTCCACCATGCCGCGCTCGCATTCATCGTAGCGCACGAGGGCGGGGAACATTGGGAACCCGGCGGCGTCGCCGGAGGTCAGACCATCGGGGCGAAGCGCGTTGGAGTTCAAGTTGAAGATGGCGCCGTTTGCGGCCTGCCAATTCGCGCCTTTCCGCAGAGCATTCCATGTTTCATAGATAAATCCTTTGCCGGGCTGCACGATGATGGAGTGCCGGTCGTCGCCGGTGGTATTGTTCGTTTGCCACTGCAACACCGTTTGGGAACCAGTGCCCGTGGGCCATTCTTCAATTGGTTCGTTTGTTGGTGTTGGATAGAGACCGTAAGGAGAATGCCCACCGTTCAAATCGGAATCTCCGGCGTACGTGACGAACTTGTTTGAAACGAGCGTCTGGTTGTCCGGCACCAGCGCAAAATTCATTTCCTGAAACAATTCCAATCCGCGATGCGAAGAGCCGACGTCGGAATTGATCTGCGCAATCATGGCATCGGAATTGGTCAATAACGGCCGGCGCGAGATATCCTCGTTCCACGGGTTCGTTACCGGAAAGATTTGCATGGCGGACACCACGGTGTCGGCGGCGTTCGTGTTGAACAGGATGGAATTGGTCACCGCGGGCACGGCCCCGAGAATGCGGCCTTCCTGGTTGATACGTTCCGCGTGTGAGGTTGAAGCGGCGAGGAGAATCAGAGCGACGAAATTCAGGAGACGTTTCACAACTTGCTTTTCGGTTGCGGCAATATCAGCAGGAATGGAGCCAGCGCAAATTGCTCAGCGAAGCGGCGGTTTGTTTTGCAACGTTCGCGAATGAGACAGCCATGACTCGGTTTTGTGGACTCGATACTTTCGTTACTTTACTCCTTTAACGTTCAGTGAGTGTCTTGATCAAACTTCGCAGAATTTTTTCGGGACGCAATGGAGCCGTTGGAAAATGGTTTCTTCACCCTTGCCGAATTCTTCGAAGCGCGGCAGTTTGGCCTCATGCGCAAAGTGAACACGAATACGATGGCTGAAGTCTCGTGGTCTTCGCCAAAGGGAAAATTCGGTGGATTCGGCAAGGAAATCTCCGAGGAGTTGGGGCGGAAACCGGCCTCGACGGATTTAATGGAGCGGCATCCGTTCGATGTGGAGATCATGCGCCTCGCGCCGGGCACAACGCCTTGTCCCTTTCATTCGCACAGCATGCAATGGGAGTTTTACCATGTCATCGCTGGTCGCGGCGTCGTGCGAGACGAGAATGGTAGAACGCCGATCCAACCCGGCGACGCGTTCATCTTTCGTCCAGGCGAATCGCATCAATTGTTCAATGACGGCACCGAGGATTTGATTATTTACGTGGTGGCGGACAATCCGATGGGCGAATCGTGTCATTACCCGGATAGCAACAAATGGCTGGTGCGCTCTCCAGAACGGCGGCTGATTCGCTCGGAGTCAGTGGATTATTATGACGGCGAAGAGTAGGGGTTAATCCAGTCCCAAAGTCTTCCGTCCCTGCTCGGAAATCATCGAGTGATGCCAGGGCGGATCCCAGACGATTTCAACAAAGGCTTCTTCGACTCCTGGCAACGCTTGAATCTTTTGCTGTGCATCACCGGCGATCACGCCGCCCATGCCACAGCCGGGCGCGGTCAAAGTCATCTTCACCGACACTGAACTGCGGCCGGTCGGCAATGAGGTGACCTTCATGTCATACACGAGACCGAGGTCGACGATATTGACGGGAATCTCCGGGTCAAAACACGTTCGCAACGCCGACCAAATCAATTCCTCGTTGAGCTCGCCGGCGACCACTGCGCTTTCAGGTGTCGGGTCGGAAGCGGGTTCGAGGCCCAACGCGTCGGCGTCCTTGGCGGCGATGCGGAATAACCCGCCCTGCGCATGCACCGTGTAAGAGCCGCCCAAAGTTTGGGTGATATCCACCGGGGTTCCGGCAGGGAGGATAACGGGATCGCCGGCGGGAATCCGCACGGCCTCGCAATCACGAATCAGCTCCACGGTAGTGACATTGTGCATTAATAAAAATGTGCCACGGATTTCCCGGTTTTGCACGGAGGAAATCGCGCGTTTTCCACTTGGAACCCCATTCGGCTCCTCGTAAAATGTTTTCATGGCGAACGAGTATCCCCTGGTGAGCGTGATTATTCCGGTGCATCCGGCGAAAACGGAAGCGCGCTCGGCTGCCGCCAGCAAGCTGCTCGATTATCCCCGGGAAAAACTGGAAATCATCGTCGTGCGCAGCACCGACCTGGCCACGTTTCCATCGATGAAGCGCAACGCAGCCATCCGCGCGGCCAAAGGGGAACTGATTTATTTCCTCGATGACGATTCCGTCCCGCTGCCGGGAAATTTAAAGCGCGCGGTTGCGTATTTTGCCGATCCGAAAGTGCAAATGGTCGGCGGGCCAAATGTTTGTCCCAACGATGCGCCCACCATCGAGCAAACCTTCGCCAACGTGATGGGAAGCTGGCTCGCCTTCGGGCCGAGCTGCGCGCGGTATCGTTCGGTCGGAAAATTGCGCGAGTCGAATGAGAAAGAATTGATTTCGTGCAACCTGGTTTCGCGCCGCGAGGCGCTGCTGGAATGCGGCGGCTTCGATGAATCGCTTTATCCGAATGAGGAAAATGCGCTGATGGATGCCGTCCTCAAGAAGGGCAAACTGCTGTACGATCCGGAAATGATTGTGCACCGCCGTCCGCGGTCGAATTTCAAGTCGTTCGCGAAGATGCTTTATTCTTATGGCGGCGGTCGTGCGCAGCAGTTTCGGCTGCATCCCACGGCGGGGTCGTTCATCAATTTCGTGCCCCCGGCCTTTTGTTTGTATTTGCTTGCGGTGTTGATTTTGGTGCCGATGCGAGTGCTGCCGGGGTGGATTTCGATGCTGGCGTTGTTGCCGCTCGCGCTTTATCTGGCTGCGGTGCTGGTGCAGACGCTGGCCGTGATGGCGCGGACGAGTTTCATGGCGGGATTGCGCGCGCTGCCGTTATTGGCGTTGACGAATATTCTCTACGGCGCGGGAGTCATGCGGGGGTTCTTCAGCCGAATCGCGCACGTTAAACCGGGGGGCGCCACGGACATTCGATTGGAAACCGTGTCGGTCTAATGGGCCTCACCAGACTTCAAGCTTGACCGTTCCTCGCTGAATCAATAACAAGCTGCGAGCATTCAAGTGCGGTAGTGAACGTCAGGACGCTCGGCCGCTATGAAAAATAAATGAAAGTTGCAATTCTATGCGGAGGCCGAGGCACCCGCTTCCGCGAAGTCAGCGATGTCATTCCCAAGCCGATGGCGCCAATCGGGAATCGCCCGATTCTTTGGCACATCATGAAGATTTACAGCCACTATGGCTTCAATGATTTCGTGCTGTTGCTCGGTTACAAAGGGGATTACATCCGGGACTTTTTTTTGAACTACGCTGCTCTAACGAATGACATCACCATCGACATGGGCAAGCAGGGGGCGGATCGGATCACGTTTCACAGCCAATCGCAGGAACCCTGGCGTGTTACCTGTGTCGATACGGGCGAAGACGCCATGACTGGCGCGCGAATTTTTCGGGCGCGCAAATATCTCGAGCAGGAGGAAATGTTCATGGCCACGTATGGAGATGGCGTTTCGAATCTGGATATTCCGGCGCTGGTTAAATTCCACAAGGCTCATGGCAAAATGGCGACGCTGACGGGCGCGCATCCGCCCGGGCGATTTGGCGAACTGGCGCTCAAGGGCGATAATGTGGTTAAATTCAACGAGAAACCCGAGTTCAGTTTCGGCGGCTATTTGAACGGCGGGTTTTTTGTATTCAACCGCGGCATTTTTGATCGTTATTTGAACGATCAGGAGGATTTGATCCTCGAGCGTGAGCCGTTGCAGCGCCTGGCCGCCGACGAGGAACTGATGATCTATCGCCACGATGGTTACTGGCAGCACATGGATACGTCGTATGAGTTCGACGTGCTCAACAGCGCATGGAGAACCGGCAAAGCGCCCTGGAAACTTTGGAAATGAAATCAACACCCAACACTTTTTGGCAGGACCGCCGCGTCTTCGTGACGGGCGCCACTGGCATG
>DASZPR010000763.1:0-3689 GCA_035550235.1 Verrucomicrobiia bacterium
ACCCATTTTTCCTGGACGATGTAGGGAATCGTCGAGCCGGCCACGAATGAAACCGTGAAGAACACGATCATGAACACTGGTTCCGCAAGAAAGCCGACCATGCGCGTACGGCTTGCACCCATCGGGCCATACGGATTGCCAGTATCAACTGCGGCAAGTGTCGCAAAAAAACCTCCAAGCGATAGGACAAATCCGCCGCCGATCATATCGCCCATGAACGCGAAGAAGAGCGGATAATTCGTCAGAACTGGAATCAATAGTGCTACGAAAATTGGCGTGACGAAGACAAGATAGGGCGTGAATCGGAAAATCCACGAACTCTCCTCCGAGACGATTTCATCCTTATGAAACCACTTCCACAAGTCCCGGTATGGCTGGAAAATGCTCGGCCCCCGTTTGGATTGAACGATCTCTTTCAACCGCGATAGAACACCGGAGGCCAGCGGAGAAAAAATCACCACAACGGCGACCTGGATTAGGTTGAATAGGATGTGGTTAAACATCGTTAACCTTGGGGCTCCGATGCGCCGATTGCGTTCTCCTGATCACTGCGATAATCGATGACCCGCGCCTTTTCCAGCGTCACTAGTCCGCCCTTCATCATTTCATCCAAAACGGGAAGGAAGGTCTTGATTTTTTCTTCGCTGTCCACGATTTCGATCACAAGCGGGAGGTCCATGGACAATCGAAGAATTTTCGAAGTGTGCATGTGGCTGCTTTTCCCGAAACCCATCGGTCCTCGAAGCACAGTGGCACCAGCCAGGTGCATTTCTCTCGCCTTCATTACAATCGCTTCATAAAGCGCCTGATGGTGCCATCGGTCGCTTTCTCCGATGAATATTCGTAAAAGAACCGCATCATGGGGTATGTGCATAATTCTCCTTTGTTGGGATGAACAGATTGCACGCCAATGGAATGATTTGGCGCAGAGGGCAGTTGAACTCAGAAAAAAGCGCTGCGTTACGAGTACACGATTTCGCTTCGCTTCGATACGCCCTGCCTGCTTTCACGCCGTGGCTGATGAACATAATTTTCCGACAAACGCTTTACTGCGCTTGAAGGAGTCATCAGCCTTGATATTGGATCAGGCGGTTTTCCTCTTAAGGAAGGCAAACTCCATTGCCAGCATTAATTTATCAACATTCATTCGGGACTCAACAAAAAAAAACAACACGGTCGATGGTAGAGCCTTTGGGATTAAACCGATGACCGTGCGATCAAACCACCAGCGTGAATTGCTTCCCAATTGTACCGCTCACGGCGCGCCGTCAAGGTATTGCTCGCTGCGCTGCGCTCCACCTTGACTGTGCTCGTTCGCCGGGGAAGGGCGCGTACAAATTCACGACCAAGAACGAGGATGTTAAGTCATTAGAATTCTATCACTCTCGATAAAACATCATACAAGCGCTCATCTGGATCGAATTTCGGATAGAACGCCTCATAAGGCGCATTCAGAACCCGTACCAAAAACATCATTTGCCAATCCTTTACTTCCCGGATGCGCATCTCGATTTTGGAAACTTCGCTGCGGCTGATGTCCCAGCCCTCCAATTGCAATTCTCTCGCCAATCCTGATTGAGATAAACCGCGTCTATATCTGATTTTGGCGACTTCTCGGCCAATAATGTTTCTATACGACATGCCGCCCACGTGGGCGGAAGCACCTCACATCCTGCGTTCAGGCACTCGGGCAGCGTTCGCTTGTATGAATACGTAATATGGGGCCAGCGGTTCGTTGGCTGCTAGGTGACGTTTTCTTGAGTTTATTATTTGGGTTTTCTTTCAAATTGGAAAAAGATCATTTCGACCACAAAATGTGCTGAAGACTTTGATCTTGCGCGCATTCCAATAATCTTTCGCTGTTTTACAACATGCGGTTTGTATCGAAATGCAAGCAATCGTCGATAGGGGCAAACCACTACACGCACGGGCACCCTCAAAATATCTCTTTGCTTCGTCTGTCAGTTTAGAGTCACAGCAAGCGTTTAATGAAAGTCGTTTTTTTGCGACGCAGTTTTGGCAGATTTTTTATGCGTTCTTTCACTCGGCATTAATGGGGGATTTTCACCCGCCAGCAAACGAGCGTATGCCTCTTCCACGGAGGTGGTGTCGATCAGCAAATCCCGCCCCGGTTCACCCCAACGGGCTATGCGTAGCCAAGGTTTCTCGCATAATCCATGCCTTGTTGCGTAAAGCATCCTCTGAACAAGCTTGATGCTGCCAAGGGCTTGGACAGTCAATCTCTTTGACAACGCCAATGGGCGAACACCATTGACCGTGATTGGCTTAAAATTGTGCGCCGGATGCATCCGCCGCAAAAAATAATTTGGTTCCGCCTAAACATTGGCTCCTCAAGAGGAGCATATTCTAAAAGATGTGCGCAGCGGAAAAACTAGCTCGCTCTGCGCGCTTGTCGCGAAATCAATATTTGCCGTCAATTTGAGCGGACAATTAGCGGACACATTTTGACCGGTTCCAGTCAATGCCAGCCCGTGCGAGATAGTGCGGATGATTTCTCGGATTTATCTCACAACATCCTTATTTTCAGATTCTTAAGGATGGTGGGCAGGAGTGGATTCGAACCACTGAAGGCGTAAGCCAGCGGATTTACAGTCCGCCCCGTTTGGCCACTTCGGTACCTACCCGTCGCATCCCGCCGCTTTCCGCATCGTCCGCGCCATCGGCTGCAGACGCCGGTTTGCGGCGGGGCTGTTATAATTGGATAGACTTGAAAAATTGCAAGAATTTTGAGCGTTTTGCTTTCGTTTCGCGCTCAAATTCCCGCTGGGCGGCGTCGGGCGGAAGGATTTTGATGGATTTGATGACGGCGCGGTCGGTGGGATTGTCGTTGCTGTCGGCGGGCAGGGCGCTGATTTTGTCGAGGTTTTCCATGCCGTTCGTTACCTGGCCGAAGACGGTGTACTGGCCGTCGAGGTTCGGCTGCGGCTTGAGGCAGATGTAAAACTGGCTGCCGCTGGAGACGCGCGCAGGGTTGAGCTTGTCGCCGAGGCGCGACATCGCGACCGCGCCGAGGATATGCTTGCGGTGAATCTCGGCGGGAAGTGTGTAACCGGGGCCGCCGGTGCCTACGCGCGAGCGGTCCTTGCCGCGGCTGAGCGGGTCGCCGGCCTGTACGAGCGTATGGGGGAATACGCGGTGGAATGCGATGCCGTTGTAGAATCCTTTGCGCGCGAGCTTTTTGAAATTCGCGACGGTGACCGGGGCGTCGCCATCGTAGAATTCGATGATGACGGGGAGAAGCTGGTCTTCGTCGTTGATGCGGATGGTGACGAGGGCGACATCGCCGGCGGTTTTGTCCGCTGCGGCGGCGGTGTTTGCCGCGAGCGGGAATACCGTCGCGCCGAGGATCACGGTGAACAGGGTGAGCAGGATTTTTTTCATGGGATCAGGGGCAATTCCTTGGCCTCGACGGCGCAATCTTCGGGTGAAGCCGCGTCGTTTTGGTGCCGGGCATGCAACACACCTTGGGGCGTGCCTCGTTTCAGATAGCCGAGGGCGACCGGCTTTTCCAAGGCAAAACTGCGGGCGGCGCTGGTGAGGCGCCCGGTTTCGCGCGCGGGATCGGCAGGGTGGTAAAGGACCATGCCCGCGGAAAGGGACGTGCCGCCGGTGGAAATGAAGCCGCGCAATTCCTTGTTCACGTGGCCGATGCTTTTGATGCGGGAGAG
>DASZPR010000764.1:0-10935 GCA_035550235.1 Verrucomicrobiia bacterium
GACAACGCGAAGCAGCTCATCAAAGACCTGACGCTCGAATACAACAAATTGCGGCAGGCGAACATCACGAAGGAACTTTTGGAAATCACCACCGCCCAGATGGCTCTGGGTAATTAATTGTCATGAATAAAGGTAAAATCGTTCAAATCATCGGCCCGGTCGTGGACATTGAGTTCGCGGATAAACTTCCGGCGATCTACAATGCGCTTACGATTGAATTCACCCCCCCGGGTGCGCCGGCCAAAATCAAGCTGACGCTCGAGGTGCAGCAGCATCTCGGCGACAACTGGGTGCGCGCCGTCGCCATGAGCACCACCGAAGGTCTCAAGCGCGGCATGGAAGTGACCGATGCCGGAGCGCCGATCTCGATGCCCGTTGGTGAAGCCGTCATGGGCCGCGTGTTTGACGTGACCGGCCAGGCGGTGGACGAGCAGGGCGAGGTGAAGGCGGATAAATATCTGCCGATCCATCGCGCCGCGCCGCCGTTGGTTGAGCAATCGACCAGCCCGCAAATTTTGACGACCGGCATCAAGGTCATCGACCTGATTTGCCCCTTCTTGAAAGGTGGCAAAGTTGGCGCGTTCGGTGGCGCCGGCGTCGGCAAGACCGTCGTCATCATGGAATTGATCAACAACATCGCGAAACTGCACGGCGGTGTCTCGATGTTCGCCGGCGTGGGTGAACGCACCCGCGAAGGCAACGATCTTTACAACGAAATGATCGAGGCCGACGTCATCAAGGTGGAGAAGGACGAGAAGGGCCACCCGAAGAAGGGCGCGAACGGCATGCCGATTGTGAAGCCGGGCTCACGTATCGGACTGGTGTACGGCCAGATGAACGAACCCCCGGGCGCGCGTTTGCGCGTGGCGCTTTCGGCCCTCGCCGTGACCGAGTATTTCCGCGACGAAAAGAACCCGGACGTGCTCCTGTTCGTCGATAACGTTTTCCGTTTCTCGCAAGCCGGTTCGGAAGTGTCCGCGTTGCTGGGCCGCACGCCGAGCGCCGTGGGTTACCAACCGACCCTCGCGGCCGAAATGGGCGACTTGCAGGAACGCATCACTTCGACCAAGAAAGGTTCGATCACCAGCTTCCAGGCCGTTTACGTGCCTGCGGACGATTTGACCGACCCCGCGCCGGCCACCACGTTCGCGCACTTGGACGCAACCATCGTGTTGGAACGTTCCATCGCGGAATTGGGTATTTATCCCGCCGTGGATCCGCTGGCTTCGAGCTCCCGCGCGCTGTCGGCGGATATCGTCGGCCAGGAACATTACGACGTCGCCCGCGGCGTGCAGAAAGTGCTGCAACGCTACAAGGATTTGCAGGACATCATCGCGATTCTGGGCATGGACGAATTGTCGCCCGACGACAAATTGACCGTGTTCCGCGCGCGCAAGATTCAGCGTTTCCTCAGCCAGCCGTTCACGGTGGCGCAGGTGTTCACCGGCATCGAAGGACAACAGGTGCCCGTGGCGGAAACCGTCCGCGGCTTCAAGGAAATCCTCGAAGGCAAGCACGACGACGTGAACGAGGTCAATTTCTACATGAAGGGCGGAATTGATCAGATTAAGGAAAGCAAGTAATTGGTTAAATAGGTAACTGGTTAAATAAGTTAAATCTGGCAAGTGCCGACACTCATTTAACCGTCTAACCAATCACTGATTTAACGAGTACAATGGCCACAACATTAAAACTGGAAATCGTGACGCCGGACGCAAAGGTGTTCTCGGAGGACGTTGAAATGGTCACGCTGCCGGGCGTCGAGGGCGAGATGGGCATCTACCCGAATCACGTGCCGTTGCTGACGCAGATTGTGGCCGGCGAGATCATCGCGCGCAAAGGCGGGCAGGACTATTTCCTGGCCATTGGCGAGGGCTTCGTGGAAGTCACCGGCGACCACGTGGCGATTCTTGCCGACATGGCGATTCGCGCTGAAAACATCGACGAGGCCAAGGCCGAAGAAGCCCGCCGCCGCGCCGAGGCAAGGCTGGCGGAGAAATTGGATGACGAAGAATCGGCTGCCGTCCAGGCCGCCTTGTCACACTCCACCGCGCAGCTCAAAGTGAAACGCCGGGGAAGATAATTTTCGTTAAACGAAAAATGCAAAGCCGCCGAACTCCGGCGGCTTTTTTTATTTTTGGAGCGCTGCCTGTGACCGTTGTTTACTTGCGTACGCGAATACTGGCTGCGATGCGAAGCACAACCTTGTTGGTTTCAATCGAAGGATCCGGTCCGAAAGCCACCCAACCGATCGCGTTTGTGTTCGAGATTGAGTATCGAGAAGTGCCGCACAGGACTGCATCCCGCAATTGGACGGTAAACGAGGCTTCCATCACTTGCTGTTTTTTCTCGGTCTTAACCGCGAATTTCGAGACTTGCGTTGCGTGGTTCTCGGGAATGCCATTGAGCACGCCTCGAAGCCAGTTACTGGCGTCCACCGCCAGATGATTAGTCGCCGCATCTGCCGGTACCTGTGGAATGACGGAAATCATCATGGACTGCAAATTGGTCGCGTTTTCAACGACCGTGATATGAGTCGTCAGCGGGCTCTGCGAGATGGGATTTGTGGCCGGCACAATTTGGCTGGAAACTTGAGTCCAGGGCCTGGGCAGAGCGGGGGAAAAGGTGATGGCATTCTCGGCGTGCGCCAAAGGCATGAAGAGCGTCAGTGCCAGAAATCCTTCGAATATAGCCCGCATACAGGGCCAAACAGCCTAACTTTCGGCTCCTGTTTGTCGAGAACCATCGCGAAAAGACTGATTTCAAGCTTGCGTTTTTGATGCCTGAACGGAAGATTGCACCCCCTGTATGGAATCTGATGTTACGCAATCTGCGCTGTTTTATAAAACCTGGGCTTGGGCGGATAAAAACCGAAAGCAACTCCTCTACGGCCTCATTGGGCTGGTCGTGGTGGGAATCATCCTCGCCTTCTACCTCGCTCATGCGAGCGAAAAACAAACCGACGCCAACGATGCACTATCGAAGTTGACCGCCAGCAGCGTGTTACCGAATGCCCCGCAGCCCACGCCCGATGCGCTGCTCAAAGTAAATTCGGACTACCCCGATACCGACGCGGGCCAGCGGGCCTTGTTGCTTGCCGCCGGCGATTTGTTTGCGAGCGGCAAATACGATATCGCATTGGCCCAATTCCAAAAATTCATCCAGAATTACGCCAACTCGCCGCTCGTTGCACAAGCCGCGCTCGGCGCCGCCTCCTGCTCCGACGCGCTCGGCAAAACCAACGACGCCATCGCCGGTTACCAGAGCGTTGCCGACCGGTATACCCTTCAGAACGTTGCTCCACAAGCCCGGCTGGGCCTCGCCCGATTGCTGGAAGCTCAGGGCAAGTTCAAGGAAGCCCGCGCGCAACTTGAAGAGGCGAGCCGCTCGTATCCGGGAACGGTTAGTTCCGAAGCGGTGTCGCGCCTGCAGGAATTGCTCGCCGCACATCCGGAATTGAATGCCGCAGTTCCCCCGGCCGGCGTGCCCGCCGGAGCGTTGACCAATTCTTCCAGTCAGGCCGTTAGCATTTCGAAAACATCTTCCGCGCCGGTCATCAACCTCAAAGCTCCCTGATGAAGACTTGCGGACGTTTTCTCATCAAAGAATCCAAAGCGGGATGAAGCTCACGATTATCGGAACCGGCTACGTTGGATTGGTGACCGGCACCTGCTTCGCGGAAGTAGGCCATCGCGTTATCTGCGTTGATAACGACGCCGCCAAAGTAAAGATGCTCCAGGCCGGGGGCATTCCCATCTACGAACCCGGCCTCGAGGACCTCGTCAAAAAGAACGTCGCCGCCGGACGCCTCAGTTTTTCCAACAGCACTGCGGAAGGCGTGGCCAATTCCGACGTGATTTTCATCGCCGTACCCACGCCGCCGCAGCCGGACGGTTCGGTGGACATGAGCTTTATCGAACGCGTCGCCCGCGACATTGCCGGCGCAATGACCGAATACAAAATCATCGTCGATAAAAGCACGGTGCCGGTACAGACGGGGGACAAGGTCGCGGAAACCATCAAACGCTATTGCAAGGCGCAGGTGGAATTCGATGTGATCAGCAATCCGGAATTCCTCCGCGAAGGCTTCGCGGTGGAAGATTTGATGAAACCGGACCGCGTCGTTATCGGCGTCCGCAGCCAGCGCCCGGTCGCCGCCATGAAGGAAGTTTACGAACCCTTCAAAGCGCCGATCATCATCACGGACATCAACTCCGCCGAACTCATCAAACACGCCTCGAATTCCTTCCTCGCCCTCAAAATTTCCTACATCAACGCCGTCTCCATCATCTGCGAAGCCACCGGCGCCAACGTGCAGGAAGTGGCCAATGGCATGGGTATGGACGAACGCATCGGCAAACGCTTCCTGAACGCCTCGCTCGGCTTTGGCGGCAGTTGTTTTCCGAAAGACCTCAGCGCCTTCATCAAGATCGCCGAGGAATTGCGCTACGATTTTGGTTTGTTGAAAGAAGTTCAGCGCATCAACGCCGGCCAGATGGACCGGTTTATGCGGAAGATCGTCGACACGTTGTGGGTATTGAAGGGGAAGAAAATCGGCGTGCTGGGCCTGGCTTTCAAGCAAAACACCGACGACGTCCGCACGTCGCCTGCGATTGACCTCTGCCATCGTTTGCAGAAGGAAGGCGCCACGCTGCGTGTCCACGACCCGAAAGCCATGGACAAAGCCAGGGGACTCCTGAACGACGTCACCTACGTGGAAAACATGAACGACGTGGCCGAAGGCTGCGATGCGCTCGTGATCGCCACGGAATGGGATGAATTCAAGAAACTGGACCTCGACCGCGCCCGCAAACTCCTCTCGCACCCCATCATGTTCGACGGCCGAAATCTTTTCGACCCGAAGGAGATGGAGAAGCTTGGGTTTATTTATAAGAGTATCGGCAGGTGAGGGACGGGAAACGTGATGCGTGAAACGTGAACACGTCAAAGCGCGCAACAAAAATTCACGTTTTACGTTTCACGTTTCACGAGGAGGTTGTCCATGAAGAGCATTGAAGTCAGCGCCGGCCTCGTCTTCCGCAAAGGCAAACTCCTCATTACCCAACGCCACACCGATGCGCACCTTGGCGGTCTGTGGGAATTCCCCGGCGGCAAACGCGAGCAGAATGAAACTTTCGAGGAATGCCTCGCGCGTGAATTGCGGGAGGAACTCGGCATCGAAGTGGAAGTCGGCGAAGTTTTGGAAAGTCTTACGCACACCTACCCGGAGAAAACCATCTCGCTGAAATTCTTCCGCTGCTGCTGGAAACAAAACGAGCCCCAAGCCATCGATTGCCACGATTTGAAATGGGTAACGGCGGCGGAGTTGCAGAATTACGAATTTCCGGCGGCGGATGCGCGGTTATTGGAGATGCTGCGGAGTTCGCCGGAGTTGTGGAAGAGTGAAATGTAAAACGTAATGGCAACGATCGAGATTTTTGCTTGGAAAAAACACTTCGTGGAGGGCAATGCGGTTTATGATCACGCGAACTCTGAGTTCCGGAAGCATCTCCGCCGTGGGATAAAGGCCTCCCCAGCTGAGATCCGTCGTTTAGCCCGGCAAATGGTTTTGCGTCAACCGCTTTGTCTTCGCAACATCCACGATGAAGCGGTTTATGGTCTGACGCAAATTCTCCAAACCATGGGGGCGGAGATCCGCGTTCTCCTGGAAGAGGGGAACAGTGAAAAGCTGTTCCGTCGCGCCCCAAAGCGGGACGATGGAACAAAAAAGCGTGAAACGCCTTCACGTTTCACGCTTTACGCTTCAAATTCCGCCTAAACTTTCCCGTAAAATTCCTCAACCACCTGTTTGAAATTGTTTTCGCCGACGTTCACGATTTTAAACTCACGTTGTGCGCTTTCCTCCGAATCGCTCGCGTGCGCGGCGTTTACCATGATGGTCTGGCCGAATTCGCGGCGGATGGATCCCGGCGGCGCCTTGGACGGGTCCGTCGGCCCGAGAACGTCCCGGATTTTGCGCACGGCTTCCACGCCTTCGTAAACGAGTGCAATGCAGCGTTCGGTGCCGGGCTTCTTCCAATCCGACTCCGGAATCTCCGACGGCGCGTAGCCGGACATGAAACGCACGATGTTATCAAATTGATTATCGCCGAAGTCCGGACCCAGAATGTCCCCGAGTTGCTGCTCTTTCCCAGCCGGGAGCTTGAAGCCGAAATCCTTTTCGATGGCGGTTTTCGCCTTGTTGCCAACCACGTCTTTCAACTTGGTGCGAAGCACCTCGCGGACTGGGCCGTAAAAATCCAACGCCTGCGCCACGCTCATGCGATGCAATTTGATGCCCACGATGAACAAGCCCGTGCGCGAAAAGAAATCAATCACATTGCCTGGGCGACCGGACGGGAAACGGAAATTCTCGGGCTTGATCAGCACCAAGGTGCGTTGCGGCTTTTCACCAGCCGGATAGCCGATGACATTATCCACCACGCCGCCGTCTGAATCGGAGTATTTGGCCCAAAGCTTCAATTTCGCTTCCGCCTCGTCGTGAGTGGGCGGCGCGAGCACGGCCGGTTCGAAATAGCGCACCTGGTTATTCTCATCGATGATGAGGTCACCGTAAGTGTCGCGAATCGTCTCGCCGCCACTGCGGTCAGCGCTGATGTGGCCGATGACCGAACGCGTCTTGCGGACAGCATCGTCGCCCTTGAAAAGCAGGACCATCGCGCGGCGGCGGCGGCCGGTTTTCGGGTCAGGCGAAAGGTTTTGCAGGATGTAATTATGAATCAGTTCCTGAACCCGGCGGTCCTGGGGGTCATTTTGTGAAATGATGGCCTGGGAATACTGTGTCACGAGCTCCTTGCTCGGCGCGAACATGCGCGCGGCGACCAGCTCCAGGCCGGTGCGGGTGATCAAACGGCTCAGGATGCCGCCGGTGCGCGACTTGAACAGTGAATACGGAGTGATGATGACGTATGCGAGCTGTTGAGACATAGTTTATTAAAATCCGAATATCGAATGCCTGGTGCCAAAAAACAAGTGGTCCGGCATGCGGACCATTTCATTCCAAATTTTTAAATTTTTCGCAACTCTCAACCGGGCTTGGGAGTCGTTGGTTCCGAGGCCGGCGCTGCTGGTTCGGTCGCAGGCGCCGCGGACGCTTTACCACCTAAAATTTTAAACATGACCGTGCCGCAAGTCGGACACTTGCCCTTGATGGCCTTGCGCCCGTTCTTCATCGTTTCTTCCACGGCATCCACGATATCCTTCTTGGCCTTGCATTTGACGCAATATCCTTGAGGCATAAAAATTTTCCGCGCCGAGGCTTCATGCGACCGCGCGGTCATGAAAGAAGCTTAGGGGGCGGGCCGTACCAGCGTCAACTGGGAAAAGGACGGGAAAGTTAGGGCTGTTTTTGCAAGTGGCGTATTTTCATGGGTTTATGAATAATACGCTGAAGGTTCCGTGATATGTGTTCCGCGTCCGTGCATCCGATATAGACCTATTCCAGAGGGGTAGGAGTAACGGTTTAAATGTTTGTGCCGGAAATAGTTGGAATTTTGAATGGACGTCCGGGTGGCGGCATCTGCAAGTAACGGAACAGTTACGGTAACTTCTCCATTGCGCGATTCGAGCGTATTCGGGAATGTCGTGCGTGTCGCCTCGGAAACGACGCGCGGTCGGTCACTTTGAAACATGCGTAATCTTTCGGCAATCGGACGCAACGCGGCTCGCAAAGCTGCGGGTCGGTTGCATGCATTGGCCTTCGCGGTGTTTTTCCTGATCGGTGCGCTGTGTGAATTGCCGGCTCGCGCAGAGGCCACCAACCCTCCGCCGGCGGCCACGTTCAAAATATCGGGCTACGGTTTGCTCGGCGATTTGCGGCTGAAGCGCATCATTAAATTGCTCGAGGTCCCGAAGAAAACCCCCGAGTTCTTCGACGCGAATTTCATGGAGGACACCGCGTTGATCCTGAAATCCAAGGTGCGCGAGGACGGTTATCTCGACCCCAAAATCGTCATCACAGTTTTTAGCGATGACAAAAGCAAAAAGGGTGTGCGCTATTTTTGGAACGAAACCGAGCCGTTGCCCCGGCCGTTGCGGGGCAAGGAAGTGCGCTTCAAGATTCGGAAAGGTGTTCTATTTCATTTGGACAAACTGGAGTTCACTGGCCTGACCGCGCTCACGGAAAAGAAAACCCGCAGTTATTTCATCGAAACCAGCGGCGCGGTGCCTTTGAAACAAAATCGTGTTTATTCACCGGAACGATTGCAGCGCAGCGTCGCGAATGTTGAGCAAGTATTGAATCGCATGGGCTACGAGGATGCCAAGGTGACCGTCGGGAAAATCGAGCAGGACGACAAAACCGGAAGCGTCTCGGTGCGGATTGACGTGGTTCAAGGGCCGAAATTCATGGTGCGCGTGGTGCGGCAGGAGGCGTATTACCCGGATACCAACGCGCCGTCCGACCTGCGGACCAATCTTTTGGTCGGGCAAAATTACTCGAAATGGTGGGAGCAGGATTACATGCAGGGCATCCGGACGAATTACTATCACCAGGGCTATCCCGATACGACCGTGACGATGCAGACTGAGAAGCGTGAACCGGCGGGCACCAATCTCATGCTCGATTTGCTGGCGGTGGTAAGAACCGGACCGCGAGTGCGTGTGGGCGATATCAGTTTCAAAGGCGACAAACGCACCAAGGAATCGATGCTTTCCAACCGCGTGCCGTTGCAAACGGGCGATTGGCTCGATCGCTTGAAGGCGGAGCAGGGGCAATATCGTTTGGCGCGGCTGGGCGCGTTCGAGTCGGTGCAATTGAATTACCAGACGGTGAGCACCAATCTTTGGGATGTGCGTTACGATTTGAAAGAGGGCAAACGCCTCGAAATAAGCCCGCTGGTCGGCTTCGGCAGCTACGATCTGTTGCGCGCGGGCGTGGAGATCGACCAATACAATCTCTGGGGCCTCGCGCATAATTCCGAGCTGAAACTCGTGCAGTCATTCAAGTCATCGAGCGGCGATTATACCTACACCATCCCGGAATTTCTGGGCGAGGATGTGGACGTGTTTGCGACCGCTTCCGCGCTGCGACGGGAGGAAATTTCCTTCGTGCGCGTGGAGTACGGCGGCGGCTTCGGGGCGCGAAGGTATTTTCAACCGTGGTCCACCGACGTGAGCCTCCGTTACAATTACGGCATCCTGCAGGCGACCGAGCAAAGCGCGAATTTTGTGCAGGAAGGCGCCCAAAGCCCCACCGTCGGCGAAGTCATCCTCGACGTGCGCCATGACCGTCGGGACAACCCGCTCTACCCGCGCCGCGGTTACGAGTTGCTGGGAAATGTGGAAATGGCCACCGAATACCTGGGCGGCGACGTGAATTTTCAGCGTGTGGAACTGGGAGGTTCGTATCACGTGCCCTTGAACGACAGCGAATGGATCCATTTGGGATTGCGCCATGGGTTTGCGATTGCCAGCGGCAGCACCAGCAACAACCTGCCGTTCACGCGGCGTTTCTTCCCGGGTGGCCAGGATTCCGTCCGCGGTTACCAGGAGGGCGGAGCGTCCCCGCGCAACGCCGAGCACAAAATTGTTGGCGCAGAAACTTACCTGACCGGCAACGTGGAATTCGAACAGGGCATTACGCCGAAATGGTCGGTGGTTATGTTTGTGGACGGCGTGGAATTTGCCGAGCGCGTGAAGGACTATCCCGGCGACGCGCAGCTTTTTTCCGCGGGCGGCGGGTTGCGCTGGAAAACCATCATCGGCCCCGTGCGTTTGGAGTATGGTTATAATCTGAATCCACGCCCGAGAGACCCCATAGGGACATTGCAATTCTCACTGGGATTTCCGTTTTAATGTGCTTCCGGCATCCTGCCGGAAAAGATTTTCTGCCCGCAAGATGTCGTCGGCACGCTGAACGAGGACGCCCGTGCCCTATCCCAGCAATTGTTTGAGCGCCACGAGCAATTGCTCCGCGGTGAAGGGCTTGCTTAGCACCAGGTCAGTACCGGCGGATTTGGCTTCTGCCACGCGGACATCTTCGCCGAGGCCGGTGATCACGATGGTTTTTATATCCGGATTCATCTTGCGCAAGGCGCGAATCGTCGTGGGGCCATCCATCCGCGGCATCATGAAATCGCTGATGATGGCTTTGACCTTGTCCCGATTTTGCTCAAACAACGCGATCGCTTCCTTGCCTTCGCAAGCGGTCAGTGTTCGATATCCGTGGCTGGAGAGCACGCGGCTGGCGATATCGCGAATGGCCGGTTCATCATCAACGACCAGGACGATTTCGCCATTGCCACGCGGCAGGCTGGTGAATTCCGTCTCGTGCGACTCCTCTTTTTCGGAGGATGCGGCCGGCAGGTAAACCTTGAACGTGGTTCCTTTGCCAACTTCAGAATCGACGTGCAAAAATCCACCGTGGCTTTCCACGATCCCGAGCACGGTCGGCAAACCGAGACCCGTTCCCTGGCCGACCGGTTTGGTGGTGAAGAACGGATCAAAGATTTTATCCATCAACTCCGGCGCGATGCCTGTGCCCGTGTCGACAACCGAAATGACCACGTAAGGGCCGGCTTTCGCTTTGGGGTGCAGCCGCACTTCGTCTTCGCTAACCATCACATTCTCGACCTTGGCCGTGAGCGTGCCGCTCTGCGGCATGGCGTCGCGGGCATTCACCCACAGGTTCATGAGCACCTGTTGAATTTGAGTGGCGTCGCCCGTGATGAGCCAGGGTTGTTTGCAAATCTGCGTTTGGATATGGAGCGAACGCGGGAAGGTCTCGCGCGCAATGCGGTCCATTTCATCAATGAGATGCTTGGGTTGCAGCAGAACACGGACACCCTCGACGCCGCGGGCGAACGTCAGCACCTGCCGGACGATATGCGCACCCCGGCGCGCGCAGGTTTCGAGCGTTTGAATCATCCCGTTCATCGTCTCGTCCTTCACTCCTTCCTTGAGGAAGCTGACGGT
>DASZPR010000765.1:0-2517 GCA_035550235.1 Verrucomicrobiia bacterium
GTGCCGGCGTTGAACAACCCGGTCGCGTAGGCGCGCTCCTTTACCGGGAACCATTCAGCGACCGTGCGAATCGCAGAAGGAAAATTCGCACCTTCCGCCAAACCCAGGACCGTCCGCGCCATGACAAACCCAGCAGCGGTCATCGGCATCACCAGCGTCAGCCACTGAAAACTTTTTTCGCCAAAGGAGAACCACGGGTAGCGCAACCGGAACATCTCGTCTTTGCCGACAAAGCTAATCAGGCCATGCGCAGAAACAGCCAAACACCACACGAAGAAAAACATCGGCAGACCACGTTTGACACGCAACCGATCCATGGCGCGGCCCGCAAATAAATAGCCGAAGGCATACGCAAAAGAAAATCCGGCGGTGATATACCCATAATCCTTGTCCGACCAGCCAAGCTGCTCGCCAATCGGATTCTTGAGGATGCCGATGATGAGTCGATCGATATAGCTGAGCGCGACCAACGCAAACAACAAACCGCAAATCACCCACCGAGTTTTTCCGACTTTATTCATTTCTGCAGCTCAAGCCGGGAATTCTTCACGCGCACCTGTGTCAACGGGGGGCCGGACTTGCTTTGCACCCGCACATTATCGAACGAAATATCTTCGGCGTCGGTGACTGACACGCCCTCTTGCGCCGTGATATCAACGTTCTTCAACGTGATATTTCGCAACGGCATTTCGGGCAGGCCCTGTAGCACGATGGCCTTTCGCGCGCCGCGGCATAGAATGTTGTCCATGTGGATATCGCGAAACTGCGGTGTGGCTTCGTTTACCACGATGGCGTTCGTGTCGGATTTTCCTGCGCCCTGTTCCAGGACCGATTGGCCCCCGTAATACAAATTAAAATTAATCGCGTCGCCGGTGATACCGACCATCCGGACGTTCGAAATGTAAATCTTTTCCACCACCCCGCCCCGGCCACGAGTGCTCTTAAAACGCAACCCAACATCCGTGCCGATGAAAGTGCAGTTCGTCACGCGCAGATCGTGCACACCGCCGGACATTTCACTGCCAATCGTAAACCCTCCATGCGCGTGATACACGGTGCAGCCTTCGACGGTAACATCCTCCGTAGCCACGCCGATGCGCCGACCGGCGGCGTCTTTGCCGGATTTGATGCAAATGCCGTCGTCGCCGGCATCAAAAATACAATCCCGGATCGTGGCGCGCTGGCAGGATTCCAAATCGAGTGCGTCACTATTCTGCGCAATGGGCGAGTTGCGGACCTGCACGTTAATTATCAAGACATCGTCACACAATACGGGGTTCAGCGTCCAATTCGGTGGGTTCTGAAAGGTGACCCCGAATAGCAACAGTTTTTTGCAGCCGATGAGCCGGAGCATTTTCGGACGAAGGTATTGGTGCGCCGGTTCATAGTCTTCCAATTTGAGAGACTCCTTTTTGCGAAGGGCCGAAACCAATTTTTCACCGTTCATCACTTGACTGCTTGGAAACCACGTGTCCCCCCGGGCATTGAGCACACCCCCGGATTTGACGAGTTCCTTCCAATCGCCCTCCAGCAACTTGGATTTTTTGACAGGGCGCCAGGCGTCACCACCGCCATCGATGATACCGTCGCCGGTGATTGCCACGCTCTCCAGGTTCTCACCCGAAATCGGTGAGGTCGAATCCACTTCCTTCTCGCCTTTTAGATCGATGACGGTAAGGGGGTATAAATTGAAATCGCCCGAAAATTTTATCAAAGCGCCGCGATCGAGATGCAAATCCGTATGGCTGCCAAGTTTGATGGGCCCAGTCAGCCAAATACCCGGTGGGACGGTGAGCCGGCCACCGCCGTGCTCGGCCAAGGCCGCGAACGCTTTTTCAAATGCAACTGTGTTCATGGCCAAGCCGTCACCGACGCCGCCGAAATCAGTCAGTTTTACGCCATAGAGCGGAATCAAGGGCACAGCCGGCGAAGCCGCCTTTGCGTTAAGGGCCAGGCCTGCCAAAAAAGCGATGGCCAAAAACAAGTTCCGCCAAAGCGTCACGGCGGCTTTCATGGCATGAGAAAAATGGATGTCAGGCACCCTGTTATTATGTAGGCGAATGCCCAACGAAGGAATGTGAATTTTAGCATAAAACATTGAAGAATGTACACGGGGAAACACCGATTTTAATCCGACTGGTTGAACGGTTTCCGCGGAAGAAATGAGCATTTCTCCTCGGTGAACTCTCAATTCGGCCAGTCAACGCGCCCGGAAAATGCCGCTGACGTGTGTTAATTAGCCCAGCCCGACCTGCTTGGGAGCCACGCTGGCGGAATTGGAACGAAGATATTTGGCTGCCGCCTCAGTCCGGCAGCGGACGTGGAGTTTCTCGTAAATGTGCATCAAGTGCGTGCGCACCGTGGCGTTGCTAATGAACAGGCGTGAGGCAATCTCCTTGTTCGGGCAGCCCTCGGCGACCAGCGCGAGAATTTCCATTTCGCGCGCGGACAATTGCTCGGTGCCGTTGGCATCCGTGCTTTTTGGCTGTTCCATGAATGAACGCACCACCATGCGGG
>DASZPR010000766.1:0-2983 GCA_035550235.1 Verrucomicrobiia bacterium
TGGAAAATGGTTTCGCGTGTGCCTGGTCTGCCGTCGGCGGCGCTCGGAAAAACCTGGGTGGCCGACGCGCCGCGAATCGACGGGAAAGTTTTGGAATTCCGCCAACTTTGGGTGAATGGCGCAAAAGCCGTCCGCGCCCGCGAACCCAATGGCGAAAGTCTGGCGCGGCTGGTTGCGTGGGATAAAACCAATCAAACCGCTGTGATATCGGCTTCGGCGCTGGCAGGCGTCGAGCGTCCCGAGCGGTTGGAAATGATCGTTGATCAAGTCTGGGAAGTCGCTGTGTTGCGCGTAAAATCCATCCGTCTCCAGGGCATAAATGCCTCCCTCACCTTCCGGCAGCCCGAGAGCGACCTTGAATTTCAGCATCCATGGCCTCCTGTGACCGTGAATAAGAACTATCAGGCCCCATTTTTCCTCGCCAATGCCATCCAGTTCCTCGATTCGCCTGGCGAATGGTTCGAAGACGTGCGCGCCGGCAAAATCTATTACTGGGCACGCAGCGGCGAAGATCTGGCGACCGCGAGCGTGGTTGCTCCCGCGCTGGAAACGCTGGTTCAGATCCAAGGCTCCCTCGAGGAGCCGGTGGCGGACATTGAATTCGACGGCGTCACTTTTGCCTACACCACCTGGCTTCGTCCATCGGAGCAGGGCGACGTTCCATTACAGGCGAGCATGCCCATGCTCAGCGCCAAAAAACTTTCAACGAAAGGCATGCCGTATCATCCCGGCCTGGACAACGTCGCATGGGTTGACCGCCCGCCCGGCGCGGTTTCGGTGAAGAATGCCCGCAATATTTCGTTCCGGAATTGCACATTCGAGCATCTCGCGTCCGCGGGCCTCGATGTCCCGAGCGGGACGAGCAACAGCGTGGTGGAAGGTTGTTTGTTCCGCGATATCGGTGGCAATGGAATCCAACTCGGGAAATTTTCGGACACCAATGTTGAAACGCACCTGCCGTACAACCCGACGGATGAACGCGAACTTTGCGTGAATGATCGCATCGCCAATAATTTGGTCACGGATTGCGCGAATGAAGATTGGGGCGGAGTAGGCATCGCGGTTGGTTATGCGCGGGGTGTTCGCATCGAGCACAATGAAGTGTCGGACTGCAGCTACACGGGCATCAGCGTTGGATGGGGGTGGACGAAGATGACGAATGCCTTGCGCGATAATTTCATTCATGCCAATCGCGTGCATCACGTGGGCACGCGCCTCAACGACACGGCGGGCATCTACACGCTTTCCGCGCAGCCGGGCACGGTCATCAGCGAGAACAGCGTGTCCGACATCACCATGAGTTCTTACGTCCCCGATCCGCAGCATTGGTTTTATCTGTATCTCGATGAAGGCTCGTCGTTCATCGCCGTGCGGGACAATTGGTGCCCGGCGGAAAGATTTTTGAAAAACGCCAACGGTCCCGGCAACGTTTGGGAAAATAACGGCCCGCCGGTTTCCGAAAAAATCCGGGCGGCGGCCGGGTTGGAACCCGCATTCGAGAATTTGCTGCATCCGGCCCACATTCCCTGACGTCTGTCAGAAACACGTTCCATGAAGAAAATTATTAAAATAATTTGGCCGCTCGCTTTCACTCTCGCGTTCACCGCGACGGCCGCGCTTTCTCCGACGAAACTTCGCTGCGAATACGCGGTCAATCCCATGGGCGTGGATTTGGACAACCCCCGCCTTTTCTGGATCGATGAAAGTTCCGAGCGCGGCCAGCGGCAAACGGCGTATGAAATCCTCGTCGCGTCGACCGAAAAAAATCTCGCCGCGAACAACGGCGATTTATGGGCCAGCGGCAAAATTGCTTCGGACGAAACGATTCAGATCGCGTATTCCGGAAAAAAAGTGCCGTCGTGGCAGCAGGTCTTTTGGAAAGTGCGCGTGTGGGACGTCGATGGCAAAGCCTCCGCCTGGAGCAAACCGGCCAATTGGACGATGGGATTGCAACCAGGTGATTGGCAGGCGAAATGGATCGGCGCCGCGGATACAAATCTTCCGTCCATTCTGTTGCGCCGAGAATTCACGGTGAAACCCGGCCTGGTCCGCGCTCTGGCCGCTGTATGCGGTCTCGGTCAATACGAGCTTTCATTAAATGGCAAAAAAGTGGGCGATGATTTTCTGTCTCCCGGGTGGACGAAGTATGACCACACTTGTCTGTACGATTTGCGCGATCTTACCGCCGGCTTGAAGCGCGGCAAAAATGCCGTTGGCATTGAACTTGGCAACGGCATGTATCGAGTGGTCGGCCCCACGAACCGGTTCGCGAAATTCCGAGCCGCATTCGGTCCGCAGAAGGCCATCGTGCAAATCCGCCTCGAATACGCGGACGGCTCGGTCGAAACCATCGGCACGGATGATAATTGGCGCATTTCGCCCGGATCGATCACGTTTTCGTCGATTTACGGCGGTGAGGATTGCGACGCCCGGCTCGCGCAACCGGGCTGGAACAAACCTGGTTTTGACGCTTCAAAATGGGCTCCGGCAAAAGTCATTGGCGATGCCGGATATGAATTGCGTGGCGTTTCCTGTGCCGCGCCGCCCATCCGCGAAATTGAAATCCATAAACCCGTTGCCACGCGCACGCTCGCGGATGGCGACATCGTTTACGACCTCGGCCAAAACGCCTCGCACGTGCCGCGCATCACCGTGAGCGGGCCCGCCGGCAGCACGGTGCGGCTGATGCCTTCCGAGTTGATTGATGCCGAGGGCGCCATCAACCAAGGCTCGATGGGTGGCGGACATCGCGGCTGGATATCGTGCGAATTCACGAAGGCGACCGATGGCATCGAGACGTGGTCGCCCAAATTCTTCTACGTCGGCTGTCGTTATTTCCAGGCGCATTTCACCGCGGCGACCAATGGCGCTTTGCCTAAAATCAAATCGATCGAAGCCGCCGTGATCCAATCCTCCTCCGAGCCCGTCGGCGAATTCGAATGCTCCAACGATTTGTTCAACCGCATCCGCACGCTGGTTCGCT
>DASZPR010000767.1:0-4130 GCA_035550235.1 Verrucomicrobiia bacterium
TTCGTCGGCGCGCGTCCGATGGCGGGGTTGTATTTGGAACGCAAAGATGAATTTCGGAGCCCGCTGGCCAATTGGGGTGACAATGAATTATTCATGCCGGCGGTAGAGGTGCAGGCGACGCAAATGCTGAATTTGGTTCGCGGCGATTCGCTGCGGAGACTTTCGTCACGCGTTGAGATTTTGATCCTGCTTGCCACGGCCGTTTTATTTGCGACGTTTCTGTTTCGTTTTCGGCCGTTGCCGGCGGTGGGGGCGGCGTTGTTTGGCGAATGTGCGGTTTTGGGTGTCACCGTCGTGATGTTGAATTCCGGCCTGACCTGGTTTCCGTGGCTGATTGTCGCGGCGGTGCAGATGCCGGCGGTGCTGGCTGCGTCGGTGGTGTGGCAATCGCTGCAGTGGTATCAACAGCGCCGGAAGTTCGAGGCGCAGCGGCGCGTGGATGAAACGAAAATTCGCGATCAGGCCGCACTGATCGAGAAGGCGCAGGACGCCATTTTGGTGCAGGGTTTGGATGGCGGAATCATTTACGCGAACCCAAGCGCGGAACGGCTTTACGGCTGGAACATCGGCGAATTGCGTTCGAACCTGCGCGCGATTCCGGTGCCCGAAAAGGCGAAACAGGCGGCTCTGGGAACGGGTGAGTGGCTGGGAGAACTGGAACAAACCACTCGCGATGGCCGGCGCATTACGGTCGCCAGCCGCTGCACGCTCATCCGAGACGAGGCGGGCCGCGCGAAGTCTTTGCTATTTATCAACACGGACGTCACGGAAAAGAAACGGCTGGAGCAGGAATTTTTTCGTTCGCAACGAGTCGAGAGCGTGGGATCGCTGGCTAGCGGGATGGCGCATGATTTGAACAATGCCTTCGCGCCCATCCTCATGGGGCTGCAATTGCTGCAACGGCAACGGCAGGACGAGGAGACGCAGCGGATGTTATCGGTGATGGAGCAAAACACTCATCGCGGCGCCGAAATGGTGCGCCAGGTTTTGCTGTTTTCGCGTGGAAGCGATAGCGAGCGTCAGGTGTTGTCTCTGGGGAGATTGTTGCGCGAGACGGAGCAATTGGCGCGGCAAACGTTTCCGCGAGCCATCAATGTTGCGGCGTTGGTGCCGGCCGATTTATGGTCGGTCTTGGGAAATGCGACGCAGTTGCATCAAGTGCTGCTCAATCTCTGCGTGAATGCGCGCGACGCCATGCCGCACGGCGGTGAACTGACGCTGGCGGCAGACAACGTCGCGTTCAGCGCGGAGGAGGCATATGAGATTCCGCAGGGCAAGCCCGGTGATTATGTGATGTTGCTGGCGTCGGATACCGGCAGTGGAATTCCACCCGAAGTGTTGCCGCGGATTTTTGAGCCGTTCTTCACGACGAAACCGGTCGATCGCGGCACCGGTCTGGGCCTCTCGACGGTGGCACGAATTGTCCAGCAACACGAAGGATTTATTAACGTGAAGAGCGAAGTGGGGCGCGGGACTACCTTTGAGATTTATCTGCCGCGCGCCGCCAATGTTCCAGCGCCGGATAACAAATCACTGCCCTTTGCGCATTTCGGCCGCGGGAATGGCGAGTTGATTCTGGTGGTGGATGACGAGCAGGCGGTGCTGGAGATGGTATCAGCAACGTTGGGTGAGCAGGGTTATCACGTGATCACCGCATCGAATGGCGCCGAGGCGATTGCCAAGGTGGAAGCCCATGGCGACAGCGTGCAATTGGTGTTGCTCGACACCGACATGCCCGTGATGAACGGGCCGCAGACGATTTCCTTGTTGCACGCGCGCCTGCGGGATCTGCCAGTGGTGTTGATGAGCGGGGAAATTGATTCAGCGGCAAAGGATGAAAATTTCACCAGGCTGGCAAAGCCGTTTCAGTTGCATGAATTGCTTGCCGTTGTGACGCGGCATCTCAACGGCCATTGAGGCCGATTCCGGACCATGGGCCGATTCCGGACCCCGGAAACAGACCGCCACCGCGCGAGCGAAAATTATTTTTTTGACACACGGAATTCTGTGCGTCGCTAAACCGATTGTATTCAACGGGAATTTATCTTCGCGGAAAGAGACACGGTGAACCGTAATCAGACAAAGGAGGGGTGGCACTGTCGTTGCTAAAGGGCCACATCATGCATGCGGACGCAGCGGGAGCACTCAAGGCTCCGTGGTGCAGGATGTTAAGCGATGTATTCGAAAGATGACTTGAAGCGGCGGTGGAATTTCAAATTCCCCCGAGTGAATCGTTTCGTGGCGACATGGATTTTCGCGCTGACCTGTGTTTTACCGATGCGCGGAGCGGCATTGTTGGAGGAGGGTTTCAATTATCCAGCGGGAACCGCATTGGCGACGAACGCGCCGTGGGCTGGGACAGTGAGTAGCGCGATGAGCATCGTTACAGGCAACCTCTCGGTCCCCAACCTACGCGGTATTTTTCCTGCCGGGAATCAACTGCAAATCAACGGTAACACAACGGTAAGTGCCCGGCGGAATTTTGCCGCAACCTCGATTTCGAACGATGTCTATTGTTCATTCCTGTTCAACTGCACGACAGTTCCTACCAACCGGCAATTCATCCTGTCGCTTTTGCGGCCCGGCGCAACCATCGCAAATCCGCCGGATGATCCGTTGGACGTCTATGTGCGACCAAGCGGTGCAGGCTATGCGTTCACGATTACATCGGTAGGCTCTGATCCCTCGTCGTCAGGGGCGATTCTCGCTACCAACACGACGCACCTCATCGTCATTAAATACACGTTCAGTAGCCTTGGCCTTGGCAGCTTGTATATCGATCCGGTTCCTGGAGGGACCGAGCCATTTCCGAATATTACCGCCGGCGCGGATGACAACGTGGGACCGTCAAGCCTGCAAGTGCTCTTGTTCCGCAGCGGGGCAGGGCAGGGCGTCTGGAATTTTGATGGCGTACGTGTGGGGACCAACTGGTCGGATGTGACACCAGCCGGAATCCCACTGACGATCGCTGGGCCGCAGGACCAGGCGATTTGTTCGGGAAATCCCGCAACGTTCAATGTCGCAGCGGATGGCACGCCGCCCTTTTTCTTCCAATGGCGCACGAACGGCGTACCGGTGCCGGGCGCAACGAATGGCACATTTTTAGTCCCCTCACCGACCTCAAACGACGTCTCCAACCTTTATGACGTGGTCGTGCGGGATAGTTTCACCACCGCAACCAGCCAGGTTGCGCGCTTGACGATCAGTTCATTGCCCGCCGCAATTAAAACGCCCCCCGCCAACGTGATTGTTAGGCCGACATCGACGAACGCCATCTTTACGGTCGCGGCCGGCGGCGATGCGCCATTGAGTTACCAGTGGCGGACCAATGGCATAGCGATCGCCGGGGCCACCAACGGCAGTTACACGGTGACGAATCTGGCGACCGTGGATCCATCATTGCAGTACGACGTGATTGTTTCTAACCCGTGCGGCATGGTAACGAGCGGCCCTCCCGCCATGCTGGTATTTCCGAGCGTGTTCTACGCGGCTTACGACGCGGGCCCGGGATTTTTCAGCGGGGAAAATCTGGTGCTCACAAACGGCGGCGGCCTGGCATTGCAGGCATGGTCCTCTCCTTCTATTTCGATTCCCATCATCAGTTGGAATTCGGAAGGATTTTTGCAGGAGCAACCGCTGAATGATGGCTCGGGCAAAAGTTTTTACTCGATCAACGTCAACCCGGCGGCATCGCCAACTTATTACATTTTCGGCACCAGCCTGTCGGCGCCATACCTCGCGCCAATTTCTATTCTGGCAATCACCCTTGATCCCAGCGGGTTTTATATCCTCACGGATTCTCAAATGGCGATTTCTTCGAACGGCATATTGGGGATTCCGACGACACAACTATCCATCGCCCCGCATGCGGGGGGCGGGCTGGATTTGGATGGCAACGGCATTGCCGGCAATACGTATCTGTTGCAATGGACCACAAACCTGAAATCGGACGGCCTGTGGCTCACCGTGCAAACGAACGTTGCCGACACCAATGGCATCGTCCGTTTTGCCGAAACAAACCTTTCCCAACCGGTTCGCTTCTACCGGCTGCTCGGCCAGTGAAACGGATTCCATGAAGTTTTTATCAGGACATAAAATTTTGAATAGAGAACAATTCAGTCGGCGTTGTC
>DASZPR010000768.1:0-3591 GCA_035550235.1 Verrucomicrobiia bacterium
CCAATATTCCCGCTCATGCGCCTGTTTGGGATGAAGCAATCGCTGATTCAACTCCGCTTCATCGCTCAACAACAACAAACCCTCTGAATCCGCATCGAGCCGTCCGATGGGATAAACGCCCTTGGGAAATCCAAATTCCGCCAGCGAGCGATTGGGCGAACCATCCGGCGTGAATTGTGAAATCACACCATAAGGCTTGTTGAACGCGATCAGCATCGCGCAAAGTGTTACCACCCGCCGCACGGGTCACCAAGAAACTTTGAACTTATTTTCAACCGAATCAGAAATAGAAACGGTGGACAATCAATGCGCTGGATTAAGAGCGTGTATCAAAACGCCGGTCTGGCCGCGGCTGGTAGGGCGCGGCACTCCGTGCGCGCCGCTTGACGGCAGCCAAACGACGGCGCGCACTCGGTTTCCTATTTGTGAGACGGGTTCTTGTGTCTTTCTCGAACCCCGGTTAATTTCCCACCGTGATTCGCAACATCATCTTCGACTGGTCCGGCACGCTCGTAGACGATTTGCCCGCCGTCTGGAAAGCCACCAACTACGTGCTGGCCCAATCCGAGCGCGCCGAAATGTCGCTGGAACAATTTCGCGCCGAGTTTTGTTTGCCCTTCACCTCGTTCTACGACAAATACACGCCGCACGTTCCGCTTCCCCAACTGGAGACCTGGTTCCACAGCGAATTTCGCCAGTCGCAAAGCTCCGTCTGCGAGCTTCCGCACGCCCGCGAATTTCTCGAATTCTGCCGCGAACGCAAACTGCGCACGTTCCTCTTGAGTACCGTCCACGCAGACCATTTCGCCGTGCAGGATACCGTCACTGGCTTTGGAAAATTTCTCGAGAAACCTTACATCGGCGTCTGGGACAAGCGAAAAAAAATCCACGACATCCTCGAGGAAAATAATCTGAAGCCCGATGAAACACTCTTCATTGGCGACATGCAGCACGATATCGAGACCGCCCGCCATGGCGGAATCCATTCCTGCGCCGTGCTCACCGGCTACAACACGCTCAGCCAATTGCGCGCCGCCGAACCCGAACTCATTGTTGAGCACCTCGGCGAGTTGCGCCAGATATTCGAACGAAACGGTCTAAACCTGAAACCCGTCGCGAAAAATTCTGAGGAAACGCACCTGCCCATCTCCACCGTCGGCGCGCTCATTTTCAATTCCAACGGCCACGTCCTGATGGTGCGCACGCACAAATGGTCCGATCTCTGGGGCATCCCCGGTGGAAAAATCAAATGGGGCGAGTCCTCTGAAGACGCTCTGCGCCGCGAGATTAAAGAAGAAACGAACCTCGACGTTGTCGACATCGAATTCGTTCTCGTGCAAGACTGCATTCATTCCAAGGAATTTTATCGCGACGCCCATTTCATCCTGCTCAATTACACCTGTCGCTGCGTCGGCGAACCGCAGGTGCGATTGAACGAGGAAGCCCGTGAATTCCGTTGGGTGACCATCGAAGAGGCCCTCCAAATGGAAATCAACCAGCCCACGCAAAAATTATTGCTCGCCGTTCAACAAAAGCCGACGGCGAAGATCTAGTCGAATCTTGCACCGAAAAAAGATGAGGATTATGAGAACAGTCCATGAAATATTGGCCACTAAAACATTCGAACAGGTCCTGAATTTTGACTGTCTCATATTGAAGAAACCATTCGTTTTAATCCAGGGGCGCCGAGTTTCGCGGAGAAGACCTTTTATCCCCCTCTGCGAAACTCCGCGTCTCTGCATTAAACCACAGCTCCCAACTGAAAAGTTCATGCGGGCACCAGGGCTGAAGGCCCGAATAAACCCAGCCAATACTCATAAGCCCTGAAAGGGCGAAACAAATTTCCCCAACGTCAAAACGACAAAACTTCTACAAATCATTTATGTCACGAATTAGCATTGTCGACCTGGAAGTGTTTTATCAAATCGGAATCACCGACGAAGAGCGGTCGAAACCGCAACGTCTGCTCATCACCGTCGAAATGGATCACGACTTTTCGGCGGCCGCCCTGAGCGATCGCCTGGAAAGGACCATCAACTACTTCGACGTTGCTCAGGAATTGTTAAAGTTCGGCCACGACCGCAGTTGGAAATTGTTGGAGAAACTCACTGCCAACGTCGCCGACTTCATCATGACTCGTTTCAAGCCGGATGCCGTAATGGTGGAAATCAAAAAGTTTCCCATCCCTCAAGCACGCCACGTATCAGTCATGCTGGCGCGCAGCCGAAACTAATAGGAAGCGCCGATTTTTAATCGGCTTTGGACTAAGGCCGCCCAGCAGATTATCACCGGAAGCCGATGGAATCGGCAATCCGCCGTGACACCGCGATTTCACCCCGCGCAACCGCTGATATAGGTTTCCAACTGCCGGATCGTCGTGCTCTGGGCGCTGATGATCCAATTCACCAGGTCGCCGATTGAAACCACCCCGATGAGCCTGTCACTATCCAGCACGGGCAAATGCCGCACCCGGTTTTCGGTCATCAATCGCATGCATTCTTCAATCGTGTGCGAAGGAGTCGCGCTCACCACTCGCTCAGAAATAATCTCACGCACCCTCATCTCCTTGGAGGTTTTGCCCTTCAGCGCCACTTTGCGCGTGTAATCGCGTTCAGAAAGGATGCCGATCAGCTTGTCGCGCTCCGTCACCAGCAACGCGCCAATGTTTTTCTCGGACATCAATTGGATTGCTTCGAACACTGTGGTCTCGGGTGAGACGGTCCACACCGTCGAGCCTTTGTGTTCGAGGATTTCATGAATGGAACCGGTGGGGATCATTTGCTAACCTCCTGCGTTGTGGCACAACCCTGCAAGTGAGCATTCCGCCTGCCGGCGTCTGCTGTGCGCTGTCCCAGTGGAAGGAGTTGGTTGCGCTCGTTCATGGCCGAAGCCGATTTGATCGGCTTCACCCAAATTACCACGCGACTCCCGGATTGGCACTAACTATTTTCGCGAAACAAATACTCGCAATAAGCGGCGCTCATGGTTTGCCAATGTGATTCTTCACATCGCTCGCGCCCGCGACCAATTCCGTGCGCGTCGCCGAATTGCGGATCTTCACGTAAGCGTCATTCTCGAGTCTCACCGTGAAAGCCGCTTTCAATTCCTGCGCGCGTTTGAATTGCTTGTCCGCCTTGGCCGGCGTCAACGAATACTCCACGGCAAACCCCTCCATGCGAAGTTCCTGCACCAGCTTGAGCGATTGCGGGCGCAATCCTTCGTCCTCGACCAGCACAAAAACATCCACGTTCGTATCAAACTTCGGCAACAACCCGCGCGCCTTCAGCAATTCCAGCAGCACCACGTCGCCCATGCCGAAGCCAAGCGCGGGCAGGTTCACTTTGCCGTTGCTCAGGAGCTTGATGAGATTGTCGTAACGGCCGCCGCCGGCAATCGCGCGAAATTCCCCCTTGCGATCGAACGCCTCAAAAACCACGCCCGTATAATACGCCAGGCCGCGAATCACATGATAATCCACCTTCACGAAATCTTTCATCCCGCGCGCGGCCAGATTATCCAGGATCGCCTTCAACTGAGCCGTCGGCTCACCGCTCTCAATGAATTTGTTTACTTCCTCAAGCGAAAATCCCA
>DASZPR010000769.1:0-4714 GCA_035550235.1 Verrucomicrobiia bacterium
CCAAGCGGCCATCTCGAATTGTATCCAGACAATGGCCTTTCCTACCGAGCGAACAATGTATTGAAATACGCGGGAATTCCGGCCACGAAAACGGACGTCCTCGAAGCCTTAAAAAACGGCAGCCTCATGCCGACCAAACGTCCCAACGGCTATGGCACTGCGACGCACGCCGAAATTTGCCGGTGGGTTGGAATGACCCCGCGCCAATTACGAAACCGTAAATAATCGGCCAGTCAAACACACGCGCAAGGCTAACTGGGTAAAGTGAATCGTAATTGTGATTGCTATGGATTCGCTACTGCCAGCCGGCATTTCTGGTTCAGTTGATGGCAAATCTGTTGGATTTGCGTTTCAGGCAAAGTCTCTGATTGTGACGCGCACACCTGATAGATTTGCTTTGGATTCAAAACGAACAGACCATCTGTGGGTGTCTTGAGTTCAATCAGCCAGCCCGGCAGCGTCAGTATCGGAGTCACCCAAACCGTTTTTCCAGTGGCGGAACTTAACCAGCCGGACAGCGTCTTGGCGTTATTTTTGGCCTGCTCAATGCCATGACTGTCCACCCCCCAAGGCCATTGCAAACATTTCCCGTCGAACTGCACTTTGAATTCTTTTTTACCCGCCTCGTTCACCGGCTTCCGGCGGGTTTTGGTTTCCACGATGAATACGCCACGCGGCCCGACGAGAACATGGTCAATGTTGAACCCGTCAAAGGGGACATCGTGGTAAATTTCAAACCCCAGTCCAATCAATCGCGAAAGTTCCTCCCCAACAAACCGTTCGCCGTCGTAACCGAGCCGGTAATTGGCCCTGCTGCGCAATAGTTTGACAAGCCGGGTGCCGAACAAAACCGAGGAACCGGCTGAAAACAGGAAAAACAGAATGGGCGTGACCCAATCTTTCGGGTGCAAAAAGAACAAGCCAAGCGCCATCAAAACAGGAAAAAGGATCAGCCAAAGGATTTCATCGTTAATTTTTTCATCCAATTCTTGAAGTTTGAGCCGGAGGGTTTCGCCAGCCGGCCGCCGTTGCAAATCATTGAAAGGGGCGCAGCTGTATTCCCGCTGTTCCTTGCGCTTCCGGTAAATCAGGGCGATGACCAGAGCCACCGGCAACACACAAAGCACCACCGCGATGAGCAGGTTAAATTGCATGGCGAACAGTGTTCCTGATTCAGTCCACGCGGCGCAAGCCGGAGTTAAGTCATTCGGGCCAGGCCAATGTTCGCAGCGGCGTTGATTTCCGCCGTGTTCATCCGCCGGTTTTCCGCGCTTCTGGTTGCTCCGCCGCAATCTCGCGCCACGAAATGATTCGTGGCACTGCATTGCTTTTGGCTCCGCTGCCCGCCAGCGCGGAAAGCCGGCTCGTTGCCTTTCGTTCGGAACCGGATTGCTCTCCCAAGTCGAGGCGAAGAGAGCAATCCCGTTCCTTCAAACACGAAAGGCAAAAAACATGAACACGACGGAAAATATCAACCCAACGCCTCAACCGACGAACCACATCGTCAAATCGGTGAAATTCCCACCACAACCCCAGGAATGGAAAATTGTTTCCTTGCGGGAATGTCCCACGCCCGAAGCCATGCAACTTTGCGAAACACCTGTCCAAGCCGCTGATTATTGGAGAACCCACATCACTCAACATCCGTATTTCAATCCTGAATGTGAATGTCTGGTGGTTTTGATTTTGAACACCCGCCGCAAAATTAAAGGGCACTATTTCGTATCTGTGGGAACCATGGACACCATTCTTTGCCATCCGAGGGAAATCTTTCGCTTGGCAATTATGGCCAGCGCCTCATCCATCATCATCATGCACAACCATCCGTCCGGGGAATCTCAACCATCCGAAGCAGACATCAAGATCACTCGTGACCTCATCCGTGGCGGCCAATTGTTAAAAATTGACGTGGTTGACCATGTGGTAATTGGCAATTCCAACCATACATCGCTTCGCGAATTGGGCTGCTTCGCATATTAAAAAAACAAAATCCTTACGGCTTTGCCGCTGGGGATTTTTTTTACACGCGGAAATTGAAGGAAATAATTTTGCCGAGCACCTAAACATGACCCGAATTTCAGGCCGTCGGCGGAACCTGGCCGCGCGAGAGTTTGACCCGGTAATGTGGGGCCAGTTCCTTGATCTTGCCGCGCAGATTGCGCGGAAACAGGTCGTCAGCTTTGACTCCCAATATCCGGGCGATCACGAACATTTCCAAATCCGGCACCCGGCGCGACTGGTTTTCCAGCCGCGTCACCGATTCCCGGCTGGTGTCCCAGCCAAAGAGTTGCAGTTTCAGGGCAAGCTGATTCTGCGTCCACCCTTTGCGCTCGCGCACTTTGCGCACTTGAGGGCCGATGACATTTAAGTGTGAGGCAAAATCTTCGATGCCCGCATCGTAGCTGGCCGCTGCCCGCAACTGTGTCTGCTTTACTGCACATTGAGCCGCGCATTTTTCTTGCCGTGCCCGGCCGGTTTTTGGGAATGTCCCCGTTAATGTTTGGTCATGTGAACATGATTGGACTCAAAAGCCGGGGCGGTTAGAAGTTTAATCATTGGTGAATTCAAACGCCCGGCACAATCGCAATTTGCAATCATTTTGAAATGGGGTAGAGTCGTATTTACCACCAAAAACGGCCTTGTTGAAAGGCCATATAAAATATGATGCCGCCGGGCCGAATGAATTGCCCGGTGAATTGATCGTCGAATCAAGTGAATCTCCAAAAGATGCCAAAACTGCGCATAGAACGGTTTTATTACCGGAACGGTCGAATCCACACGGAAAACCGGATCGTGGCGGGCAATTTTCATGGCGCTTGCCGCGTCTGGCATCGCAACGGCCAGCTTGCCGAGGAACTGCGTTACCGTCACGGACGGTTGCACGGCAGGTGCCGCCAGTGGGATGAAAACGGTCGTTTGCTCGGCTCCTTCACGATGGTCAACGGCTCCGGCCTCCAACGGTATTGGCATGACAACGGCCAGATCAAAATGGAGATCAGTTCCCTAAATGGCGAATTCCACGGTCGCTGCCGGGACTGGCTTCGCGACGGCACTTTGATCCGGGAAGATTATTACATTCACTATCGGGATGCCACCCGCGCCGCCTACTTGAAAGCCGCCCGGAAAAATCCCGACTGGCCGCAGTATGCAGGTGAACCGGCAGGCAAAATTGCCCGGCCCGGCCCGGCCTTGGAACGGAAACAATTTGAATTGTTCATCCAATCCATTTTGGAGAAACCGCACCACGCCGAAGCCAGAGCTTGGTTGAAAGCGGAACGGCGTCCCAAGTCGCGGTCGCTTGCCAAATTTGCCACCACCAAATTTGCCCTTAAATTTGTGGACCATTTATATGCTGCGGGCGCGGTTGCCGTCATCATCGCCGCAATTTCCGCCGGGCAGCGAAAAAAACTCTTTGCCGACTGGCTGCTCATCCAATTGCCGCCAACAAAACCAAAGCGGAAAGGCTTGAGGAAAATCTGTCAGTCGTTTTGCAAGAAACGCGGCGGAGCGGCGCTGCCGGAATCCGATTTGGGGGAATCCCACCTGTGGCTGATGCTGCACGGTTGATACGGCCACTGGCGCGAATCGCCGTTCGATTGTATGGCTCGCCTGCGCTTGTCAAGGTAGTGCCGTCCGTATGCCCTCCGGCCTCCACCGTTGACAAACACAGGCGAGCCAGAAAGGGGACGGCGATTAGGAATTCGCGCCGGGAGTTCTGACCAGTGCGGGGACTGGGTTATTCAATCTTGAGCCGGTCATTGGCCGGGTCAGCCGTCAGGCAGCCTTCCGCTCGCCCGTTCACCAGTAGCGCCAGCGCCACCGCGTCGCCCACGAGTTTTTCCGCCGCGTCCCGCATGGGGCGCGCGCCCAGCTTGGGATGGAATCCTTTGCGGACGACAAACGCCAGAACGGAGTCGGCCACCCGGAGCTTGCAGCCGCGCTGGGTCAGAAAACTGATTTCCTTCTCCAGAAACTTCGCGGCGATTTCCAACTGGTGTTCGTAGCTCAACCGGTGGAACACCAGCTTCTCGGTGATGCGGGCGAAAATTTCCGGGCGCAAGGATTGCTGGGCGCGGGACAGGACGTGCCGTTCCAAGGTGGCCTCCGCCGAATGTTGCAGGCCCATCAATTCGGCGGAGCCGATGTTGGAAGTCATCACGATGTAAAAACCGCTCAAGTCGAGCGTCTCGCCGGTCGCAATCGTCACCCGCGCGGCATCCAGCATTTGCAGGAAGACATCCATGATGCGCGGATGCGCCTTTTCCACTTCATCAAACAACAGCGTGCCCGTCCGGGTCCGTTCGTAGGCCGCGCCCAGAAATCCCTTTTCACCCGGACGCGATCCCAGCAGCAGGCCCAGCGATTCCTGCGTTTGAAATTCCGACATGTCGTAGCGGATGAGTTTTTCCCTGCCGAACAGTTCGCCGGTGAAAACCTGGGTGAGTTCCGTTTTGCCCACGCCCGTCGGGCCGAGAAATAAAAAACTGCCGCGCGGCCGGCCCGCCTTGCTCAAGCCCAGTTCGCCGCGCTGCAACACCGACACCACGCGCGGATTAATATGACGCTGCCCGCGAATTTCCTTTTGCAAATGGCCGGCGAGTTGGCGCAGGCGCTCCGTTTTTTCAGGTTCAATAATGTTCTTATTCATGCCTCCAGCCTGCCGGAAACATTTTTTCATTTTGTGTAAAGATTACACAAAACCGGTTTTGGGAGG
>DASZPR010000770.1:0-4594 GCA_035550235.1 Verrucomicrobiia bacterium
CGGCGGGCGTGGCTGTTCGCAGCTACGCACGCGCCAAGGGTTATTCCTGGGCGGCTTAAACCAACATGAAAAAGAATGCCTTGATTTTCCTCGGTGCAATGGCGGTGGGCTACCTCCTGGTAGACACGCTCGCCACCTATCCGGGGTTCTCCAACGTTGCCAGTGCTGCCAACAGCGTGGCGTGAACCGATTTTAACACACCAGATTTTTTTATATGGCCATCGTAAACCTCGGAAGAAAAATTGAGCCCGTTGTCGGGTTGTCGGCTGTCGCCGTGAATTCAAACGGCGGCGGCAACATGCCCTCCAAAGTGCGCTATCACGTGTTGAAGGGAAAATGCGTGGCGGTGAACTACACGGGCACCGGTGCCCTCGCGACAAAGAAAATCACCGGCGCCGGAAACAACGATTGCACGACCACCTTGACGATTGTCAACGGGCAGGTGACAGCGGCGGCGGTAACCGTGGCGGGCACCGGCTACGTTACCGGCGACACGATTCAACCCGTGGACCCGACCGGCCAAGGATGCGTGCTGACAGTCACCGCAGCGGCGGGCGCAGTCACCGCTCTGGCCGTCACCAATGGCGGAACGCAATCGCCGATTGATCCGGTGAACTTTTTCGCTTCGTTTTTGTTGAAGGTGAAAAACGCGCCGTTCCGCGCCGTGTCACTCGACAGCTTGAAGCGCATCGTCAATGCGCGGGGCATTTATCCGGCCTTGGGAGAACTCTATATTGAGTTCACCGAGATTGGCCGGAACATGCTTCAGTATAACGATTCGACCTCGTGGGATTTGCTGAGCGGCGAAACCTTCGCGCTTCAGTGGAAAACTCTGGCGACGTTGGTGAATCCCAATTTCACGCTCGAATACGAATACGACCTTCAACCGAATGTCGTGCCGGACGCCAAAGGTAACGCGGTGCGGGTTCGCAACCCGATCAAATACCGGGAGACGCAAATCAACCTCAACATCGGCGACAACTTTTTCAACCGGGAGACGTTGAATACCGGTGGCGAGCCGATTCTGCGCATGTGGTTCCTGGGGGCGACTCCCGGAAACATCAGCTACATCCAACTGAAATCCGACAGTGACATCAAGTTGGACGGCACCGTGGCGGACATCAACGAGCGTTACGAGAAAGGCGGGCGGTTCACGTTCGGACGCGCCGACTTCCTCAACTTCAATTACCCGAGCAGCAACACGCTGAAAGGGCAATTCAACGCGCCGAAGTATTGGGACGCGGGCTACATCGCCGACTTTGACGGGCGGCTAAACGAGGCTCTCGTTTACAACAAACTCGACTTGAAGCTGACGAGCGCGGTTCAGCAGCAATGCACCGTGTTAATCGAATCCGCACCCGGCGACTTCGTTTAAAATCCACGCTCGTTATGAGCGGATGTTGACGCGCCGGGGCTGGTGAAAACTGGCTCCGGCGTTTGAGTAAAAATAAAAAATATGGGTTACGGAGATTCCAGTCACGCATCGGCAGACGCCGTTCCGCAAGCATCGGCGGCGGCGACGTATTTTATTTTTGGACCGTCAGGCTCGAATGATTTCGGCGCGACTGAGCAGACCCAGACGGCGATTCCCTCCGCCGTGGCAGCCACCGGAGGGCCCGCTTTGATGAGCGGCAGCCCGGCCAATCAGTCCACGCTTCCAGGCACGTTGACGCCAAGTGGCGGTTTAGACACGCAAACCATTTTGTTGATTCTGGCGGGAACCTTGGGCGCGGCATTTCTGGCGAGAAAACTTTTTTGAAGTTATGGCACTAAAATCAATTCGGAATAGTTACTCCGATATGGCGGGGGTGAATCCGCAAACGTCGCCCTCGGCCCGGTCCCGCGCCATGCAGGAATTTCATTTCACCGGCCCGATCACGGCAAGCGGCCCGGTGATGCCGGGCAATTTCGGGACGCATCCCGAAATCCATCCGCCGACGCGTGGCATTAATCGCACTTTCAAATTGGGCGGTCTGAACAGATGAAAACACTCACGCCAGACGCGATGATCGAGCTTATACCGCTCACTCCCAAGGAGCTTGAGACGGGCGAAATGCTCATTGCGATGGCGATGCCGGAATACGGCAACGCGGAGGCGACTTTGCACGCCCTGGTAGCCGAAGGTTTTTTGGAGACGGTGTGTGTCCATTACAAATCCGTCGCCCAATACGCGGTTTGGTTTCACGTCGCACCGGGCGGGATGCTCGTCATCAACGGAACGCAGCGATTGCGAAAGGGTGCGGTCTACGAATGGCTCGGCAAAGGGGTTGAAGCTCTGGCGCGTGATCGTGGGTGCAAGTTCATCATTGGTTTGGCGCGTCGCAAGGGAATCGTTCGGAAAATGCTCACGCACGGTTACGAAGTTATCGGCGTGACGGTCATGAAAAAACTGTGATATGGGCGACTTAGCAACCAGCAAAAAAAATTCGCAGTCTACCTCAAACCAACAGGTAGGCGTCAACGGCACCGGGGCTAGCGGTGCGAGCGGCACCATTGGAAAAGGCGCAGCGCAGGCCGTGAGTGGCGGCATCTCGCTCGTGTTCAACACGGGCGGCAACAAAATTTCGTCCAAGGACACGGTGGGAAATGCGTCGACCGGAAAGAATAAACCCGTGAAGGGCAAAACCACGGCTCCGGCAGATGCGTCTCCTCCCGCACCTGCCGGTAGCAGTGGCGGTGCAAATTCGGCCAGCAATCAGGCCGGGGGAAATATCGCCGTGTCGATTCAGCAGACGGACCAGGGAGCGGTGCAGGCGGGCACGGATGTGTCCTTGGCGGCGTTGGAAGTGGCGAAACAGGCAAACGACGCCTTGCTACAGTCGAACACGAATTCAGCCACGCTAGCCTCGCTGGCGTTGCAAGCCGGGGCAGACGTGGCGGCAGTCGCGATTCCGACGTATGCGGCACAGGAAATTGCCGGCAACGCGATCAATCCGCAGCCGGTGACTGAGAGCGTCACTCCATCGAGTAACACCAATAAAATTTTGATTGGCCTGTTCGTGATTGGACTAGTGGTGTCCGTGGGATTTGCTTTAAAGCACAAACCTTAAACGCAACTGTGAAATTACTCCGCCCCATATTGAATCGCGATGCTGATGCATTTTTTCCACGCATTCATTTTGTTTTGAAATCGCTCATCTTGTTTTGCCGCGACTTTTCCGGCGTTGCTTATTTGAACCGATCCCAAATCTCCAAAAAATTCAAGCGATTCTCCGATGCTCGCGCCTTGGGATTCTGCATTTTGCGCAAAAATATAGTCGAGCCATGCCTGACGAAAATCTTTTGGGCATTTGGTGGTATCAATTTTGGAAATCGCATTCGAAAATTTGTTCCGATTCATATTTACGACGATGCCGTTTTTTACAAGAGGTTTTCCATTCGGAATGGATGCAATTATGCACCTGGTTCTCTCTTTAAGCACGTTCTTGATCGCATCACTTTGATTGGATTTTTTAATTCGGGAACCAGACCAGATAAGCACACACAAGAGAGCCAATGTGGAAATTGTCCAAAGAATAGCCGTTCTCTTTGTCATGGTGCTGCTATTACCAAAAATATTTTATGCCTGCAATCGCTTTAATAATTCTAGCAGTTGGTGGAGCCGCTGGCGCTTATGAGCTTTTAAGCAAATCTGGGGACGCGGCAAATACAGTTGCGGCGGGTGTGCAAGCCGGAATTGCCGATGCTGAAAACAAGGTTGCATCGGGCTTTGAAATTGGTCTCGGAATTGTCGCCTTAGGTGCAGGTGTTGCGTTAATCCTTCACGCCAAAAAATGATGAAAACAAAAGTAATAATGTGGACTGGTTTTGCATTGGCGGTAGCCGGTGCGTATTCCCTGTATCGCGCCTATAAGCTCAACCAAGCAGCTAACACTGTAAATGCCGGAGGGTTCGAAGTCCCTATTAATTAAATTTATGACTGAAAGCACTAAAACAATTTTGGGCGTGGCGGCGATTGTCGCCATCGCGGGCGGGGCCTACTACCTCTACCTCAAGAAAAAGGCGGCGGCACCCGGGACGACAGCGCAGGCACCGACAACAGGCGGCGGCACGGGCGCGAATGCCTCGACGAGTTCCGCGTTCAACGGCGATTTGAGCAGCTTGGCTGCCGCAGGGGGCGGGGCGTTGATTCACTGGATCACTGGGGCGGGTGCTTCCTCCGGCCATTTGCCGACGGGCGGCGGCGGCGCAACCGTGGTGCCTGCTTCGACCGATTCCGGCTCGACCGATTCCGGCACGAGCGATGGCGGCTACGATTACAGCAGCGATTATTTCGCATAATCAGCCCATGAATCGCTCAATTCAATTTGTCACGGTGCCGAATGGAAAAGCGGTGGACGCAGTCGGCGCCGGAAAATACTTCAAGGTCCTGGAAGTGTCGCCACCGTCTTTGGTGACGGTGCAGCACGGCGACACTTACCCGGTGGTGAAGGGAACGGAAATTACTTTTTCCGACAGCATCGTTGGCGCGAAGCTGGCTTGTCCGAATGCAGGCGGAAACGTTGTGGTTCGCTACTACATCGGAGATTTTCCCTACAGCGGCCCGGCCCAAATTGAACCGCAAAGCACGTTCACTACCGTCGATTGGATTACG
>DASZPR010000771.1:0-3300 GCA_035550235.1 Verrucomicrobiia bacterium
AAAAAACCGTATCTTTTAAGTAACTTGACAGTTACTTCATATCGTCTAGCCTCGTAACCTACTCATGAAAAGCGGCGAGTCGATGCAGAAACCGGGCAGCAGAAATCCACAGCAGACTCAGCAACGAATCCTCGAAGCCGCCCTTCAGGAATTCGCCGCCAAAGGCTTTGCCGGGGCGCGTGTCGATGTCATTGCCCGCCGCGCCCGCATCAACAAACGCATGCTTTACCACTATTTTGGTGATAAAGAAGGCCTCTTCCGCGAAGTCCTGCGCCGGAAAATCGCCGAGCGCTCCGCCTGGCTCGCCGGCGCGCCCGAGGAACCGGCCGATCGCCTGCCGGCCTGGTTCCAATTGGCTTGTCGCGATCGGGAATGGTTGCAATTGCTTCAATGGGAAGCGCTGCAATGGGGTGAGAAGAAAGTCATCGATGAAGAGCGCCGTCAGGAAAACGTCGGACGGGCCGTCGAACGCGTGCGCCAACAACAAGCCAAGGGCTTGCTCGATCCCGACCTGGATCCCGGCCAACTGCTTCTTTCCATGATGGCGATTACGGCCTATCCCATCGCGTTCCCGCAACTCGCGCGCCTCGCCACCGGTCTTTCCGTTTCCGACGAAAAATTCCAGAAGCAGCGCGAAGCATTCCTTCGGCAGTTCGCCTTGTTATTGCAGGGCAGGAAGTCCGGCCCTCAATCCGTATGAAAGTTCTTTTATTTGCATCGCTCGCCACCGCGGCACTTCTCAGCTCTTGTTCGCAGAAATCACCCGCGGCGGGCGCCGCGAAATCCGGCCCTGGAGTCCCGGTGCTCGTCGCCAAGTCCGCTACGCAGGATGTGCCGGTGGAAATCCATGCCGTCGGCAACGTGCAAGCCTATTCCTCCGTTTCCATTCGCTCGCAAATCACCGGCAAAATCGTGCAGGTCCATTTCCAGGAAGGCCAGGAAGTGAAGAAGGACGACCTGCTCTTTACCATCGACCCGCGCCCCTTCGATGCGGCCCTGAATCAAGCCCGTGCTGACCTCGAACGCGACCAGGCGCAAGCCGTCAATAGCCGCCTGACGTTTGAGCGCACCAGCAATTTGTTTAACAGCAAAATCGCCTCGCAAGCGGATTTCGATGCCGCCCAGGCCGCTTATCAATCCGCCCAAAGCACCGTCGTGGCAGATGCCGCCGCCTTGACCAACGCGCAACTCAACCTGGAATACACCGCCATACGTTCGCCCATCGACGGCCGCACCGGAAATCTTACGACCAAGGAAGGCAACATCGTCAAAGCGCCCGATGACCTGCTGGTGAACATCATGCAGATTCATCCCATCTACGTCGCCTTCGCCGTCCCTGAGAACAATCTCCCCGCCATCCGGGCGCAAGCGAAAGTGGAATCGTTGCCCGTGACCGCCTACGCGCCGGGCGACACCAACAACGCGGCCACCGGCGTATTGACCTTCATCGATAACACCGTCGATACCAACACCGGCACCATCCTGCTCAAAGCCACGTTTCAAAACACCAACACCGTCCTGTGGCCCGGCCAATTCGTGCAAACCTCCCTCGTCCTGAGCAATCTTCCGCAAGCCACGGTCGTCCCCTCGCAAGCGGTGCAAACCAGCCAGGACGGCGAATTTCTTTTCGTGGTGAAGGATGACGACACCGTCGAAGCGCGTCCCATCACCGCCGGCCTTACCTACGACGGCGAGCGTGTCATCACCAGCGGCCTGAAACCCGGCGAAACTGTCGTCACCGATGGCCAGATCAAACTCACCACCGGCGCCAAAGTCAGTGTGAAGACACCCGATACCACCACAAATTCCGTGGTGACGCAGGAATGAAGAAGAAAGAACGCAGAACATCGAACGCCGAACGTCGAACGCCGAATGAAGGCGAATTTGGCGCTTGGATATTACATGAAGGAAATCCGAATGGAAAAAAATATGATCTCGAGGAGCGGATGCTTGAATTTGCGTCGGCGATCATCGACCTCTCGGAAAAACTTCCCAACTCACGCGCCGGCAACCACGTTGCCGGGCAAATCCTGCGTTCCGGAACTTCACCCTATGCGGTACATGGCGAAGCCGAGTCAGCCGAATCCCGTGAGGATTTCATTCATAAGATCAAGATCTGCCTCAAAGAATTGCGTGAAACCCGCCGCTGGGCGCGATTGATTCATCGCAAGCTCTGGGCGCACGATGACCCAACCTTAATCTTCACCCTCGGCGAAGCCGAGGAACTCATTCGGATTTTCATGTCCAGCGTCCGCACCGCTAAAGCCAACGCTTTAAAAATTCAAGCCATTAAAACAACCCGTCCGCCCAATCCATGACCAGCACGTTTACACCACAACTTCGGCGTTCGGCGTTCGGCGTTCGATGTTCTGCGTTTTCCTTTAACAGACAGTGAGCGTCCCCGAACTTTTCATCCGCCGCCCGGTCATGACCACCTTGGTCATGGCGGCCATTCTTTTGTTCGGCATCGTCGGCTACCGCTCACTGCCGGTCAGCGATCTGCCGAGCGTCGATTACCCTACGATCAACGTCTCCGCCAGCCTGCCCGGCGCCAGTCCGAGCACCATGGCGTCGTCCGTCGCCACGCCGCTGGAAAAACAATTCTCCACCATCGCCGGCATCGACTCGATGTCCTCCGTCAGCGCGCTTGGCAACTCGCAAATCACCATTCAGTTTTCCTTGAGTCGCGATATCGACGCCGCCGCGCAGGACGTGCAGGCCGCCATTGCCAAAGCCTCGCGCCAGTTGCCGCCGAACATGCCCACGCCGCCCACTTACAGCAAAGTGAACCCGGCGGATTCACCCGTGCTCTTCCTCGCGTTTTCCTCCGCCACCCTGCCGCTTTCCACGGTCGATGAATACGGCGAGACGCTCATGGCGCAGCGCATCTCCATGATCAACGGCGTCGCGCAAGTGAACGTCTACGGTTCGCAACAATACGCCGTGCGGGTGCAGTTGGACCCCAACAAACTCGCCGCCTACGGCCTCGGCATAGATGAAGTCTCGGACGCCATTCAAGCCGGCAATGTGAATCTTCCCACCGGCACGCTCTACGGCAAACACCAGGCCTTCACCGTCCTCGCCAACGGCCAGCTCACCAAAGCGGCCGATTACCGCCCGATGATTGTGGCCTACCGCAATGGAAATCCCATCCGCCTCGAGCAAATCGGCCACGTCCTGGACAGCGTTCAGAACGACAAAGTCGCCAGTTGGTTCAACAATGTCCGCGCCGTCGTGCTCAGCATCCAACGCCAACCCGGCGCCAACACCGTGCAGGTCGTCGATGACATCAAAAAAATC
>DASZPR010000772.1:0-4180 GCA_035550235.1 Verrucomicrobiia bacterium
ATACGCGGCTTTATAGTTTGCTCCAAAGGCAAGGCTTTGCCACATCGAAACCGATTCCGAATCTTTTATGCGCCGCCGGTAGTCCAGTTTGCTTTTGCTCTCGGCAATGGTCTCGACCCAATCGGTGAACCCGCCCATGAACTCGCGGTAATTGTGGGTGTAACACGCGGAGAAATTAAACGCGCCGTCCGCGCCGATTGCACCGACGGGACACGCGGCCACGCACAACTTGCATTCCAAACAGGGGTTGTAATCGAGTTCCCGCGAATACTCGCTGATTTCCGCGCCGACGAGAATCGTCCCGAGCAAAATGAAATTGCCGAAGCGTGGATGAATCACGTTGCGATGAATACCCATGCGGCCCAGCCCCGCCGCGACCGCAATCGGTTTATGCGCCACCACCCACATTCGTTCAAAGCCCCACCGGTCCGCTTCCATCGGAAATCCCATCGGCGGATTCAGCGCGCGAATTCCTGCGCCCTCAAGTGTCGCCGTAATGCGCCGCGCCACCTCGTTGACCTCGTCGCCCGTGTGATGGAACTCCGAGTTGGCGACCGAGCGTGCCGGGCTACGCACATTGTCGCGGTTCATTCGCAGCACAAAACTGATGACACTGCGCGTGTGCGGAAAAGCCCGCTGGATGTGTGGCCGCTCCTCCGCCAAGCCCGGACGATCAAGTTCCACAAAGCCCACGTCATCCGCGCCGGCGTCGAGACACAACTGCCGCAGCCAGGGGGCATCCAGCGGCCCGGATGTTTTTTCCGCCGCAAGTTTTCGCCGATGCGCTGCGACCGTGGGATGTTCCGTAATTGGTGTATTCATCAGATTCAATCCAGTTGAATTCACTTCAGTTGCACGACGACCTTCCCCTTGGCCCGGCCTTTTTCGAGGTACGCCAGCGCCTCTTTTGCGTGATCGAACGGGAACACCTTGTCAATTACCGCTCGGATGCGCCCCGCTTCAAGCAGCTTGCCGATCTCCGCAAGTTGCCGACCGTCTGGATGCACGAACAGAAATGAATACTCGACGCCGCGTTTCCTGGCGCGGCGAACTATCTTTCGGCTCAACAATCCGAACACGAACACAAAGAAAAAGTTCATACCTCGCGCGCGGGCGAATGCGGCGTCCGGCGGCCCGATGAGGGAGACCACATTGCTCTTGGGCTTCAGAATCCGAAGTGATTTCTCAATCACATCGCCCCTGACCGTGCCCAGCACGGCATCGTAGTGCCGCAGCGCCTCCTCAAATTCCTGTTTCTTGTAATCAATCACCTCATCCGCGCCGAGGCCCCTCACCAATTCCACGTTGCCGGTGCTCGTGGTCGTCCCAACTTTTGCCCCGAGGTGTTTCGCAAGTTGAATTGCGAATGTGCCGATGCCGCCCGAACCCGCGGGAATGAACACCTTTTGGCCGGGCTTGAGTTTTGCGCGCTCCTTCAACGCTTGCCACGACGTGAGTCCCACCATCGGGATCGAAGCCGCTTGCACGAAATCAAGATTCGATGGTTTGAGCGCCGCAACTTTCTCCGGCACGACGGCATACTCGGCGAGCGCGCCCGTGCCGAGATCAAAGATACTGGCGAAAACGGCATCGCCCGGCTTGAAGCGCGTCACGCGACTTCCCACTTCCACCACGACACCCGCCAAATCGCTGCCCAGCGTGGCGGGCAATTCAAATCGCAGAAAGGGCTTGAACGTTCCTTTTGGAATCATGTTGTCAATCGGGTTCAACCCGACCGCGTGAACCTGAACAAGGATCTCATCGGGCTTGAGCGCAGGCCTGGGAATGTCGGCGAACGCGATTTGGTCTGATTTGCCGTAACATTTCAAAACAAGTGCCTTCATATTTTTGCGTCCGGGATGTTCAGGTTTTTTGTTGGGTTACTTTTGGATTCATCAAATCAGGCCAGTCGGGATTCTTTGCGAATGCCCCGGTCGAATACGCTGGCAGGAGCAAAACGGCGCAGCCGGCTCAAGAGAACGCCCTTGCCGACGGGATAACGCAACCGGGGTGTTTTTGCGGTTACAGCGAGGCAGACCGTTTCCGCCACGAGCAGTGGTTCATCTCCGTGTTCGATGCCTTTTTGCACTGCCTCCCTCATCCGCTGCCGTTGCCCGGCATACTCTTTGAGGGCCGTCTGGGCGGTCTTCTCGTTCTGGCTGATTTTACTTTTGGTGTAAGCCGGTTCGACCAGCATGGCGCGCACGCCAAATTCCCGCACTTCGTGGTCCAGCGTCCAAGTGTATCCTTCCACCGCATGTTTGCTCGCAGCGTAGATTCCCATGTAAGGCGCGGGAATAAATCCCACCACCGAACTGATGTTGACGATCCGACCACGGCCTGCTTGCCGCATCTCCGGCAAAACGGCGTTCGTCACCCGCAGCACGCCGAAGAAATTGGTTTCAAACTGTTGGCGGGCTTCCTCGATGCTGGTTTCTTCCAACGCACCCGTGAGCGCATAACCTGCGTTGTTGACAAGAATCTGAATCGGCCCGGCTTTCCGCACAATGCCTTGAACCGCTTCTCTCACGGTAGCGTCGTCCGTGACATCCATCCGGACAATCTCGACGCCGTGAATTGGCTTCGCTGACTTTGGATCGCGCACCGTGCCAAACACCCGCGCGCCGTGCGACGCCAGCAATTGAGCAATTTCCCAGCCGATGCCAGAGGAAACTCCGGTGACCAATGCGGTTTTATTTTTCAAGAATGTGTGCATATACACTACTAAGTTTTTAGTTTGTCGCCTTTGAAGCCGTTAAGGGTTTAGTTTTTGTTCAGAGCCAGCGCCGCAGTTTCGAGATCTGAAAGAATGGCGGACCAGCGCTTTTCACCGAGAGTTTTGACTATGGCATTTTGAGCGGACTTCCAGGCTGGCGCAAGTTTCTCGATTTGTTTCCGGCCTTTGGCGGTGATCGTGAGTTCCACCCGATTGCCGCGTCCGCCTCCGACGGCCTTCACGAAGCCGTCCCGCTGCAACGGACGCAGATTTCTTACGAGTGTCGTGCGGTCCATCCCCAGCCAATCGCTCAATTCCGCCATGTTCCAACTGTCCTTGGCTTGCAACGACGCCAGGATTGACCCTTGCGTTGTCCGGATACCGTGCCGCCGCATTTCCGCATCATAAAACTGCGTCACCGCCCGCGTCACCCAACGCAAGTTGAAACACACACAATTTTCCAGCGCCGACATATCCAATTTCTGGGACATTGTGTGTATATGCACTATTAAGGGCACATTGTCAATTATTTGATTCACGTCGTATGCAATGGCGCCCATTACTCGGTTTTTCAATAGTTAAGACTCACCTTCAGTTTGTCTGGGGATTGGAGGCCTCCTCTACGCCTCCACTTCTCTCTCTCCGCTCGCAGACCGCTGACCGTAGCGCAACAACACACTACTGTTTTCTGAGTCATGCGATGCGCGTGTCCCTATTCATCCAAATTGAATAGGAACAGTGTACCAGAACGTTATGAGCCAAAATCGGATCGAACCCCTCTTCAGCCGACCACGAAGGCAAACATTCCTCGGACTACAAGCGCATGAACGATTATAAAAGACATTACTGGGGAGAACTCTCTCCCAACAACACCTATCGCCGCACCTATGGCCGGTTGGTGCAGGATCACGGAAAGTTTGGCGAACCAGAGTATTACTGCTACCACCGCAGATAATTTGTTGCCATTCACGGTTGTGTTCCTGAGACCTCTATTTCGGAAAGGGAAGCGGATTGACCTGAAGGCGATGTTGCGATGCTGACACGGATGAAGCGGCCCGAAACAAAACTTCCCGGCACAATATCCAAACGTTCGGCAGTACTACTGTCAGTGTGCGTCTGGTCAACCAGCACTTTCCAGTTGGTCTCGCCGTCGTCCGAAATCTCGATTCGATATTGCCAATTGCCCGGACTCGGGAATGACAACTTAGTTTTGGTGACATTCACAATACGTTCCAGATCGACACGAAACCACGGGTTCGCGTCACCAGCCTCCGCCTGCCAGAACGTCGCCGGATTTCCGTCGTTAGCGAAACGTGCACTATGACCGGGAGCTTCGCTGCTGGTGCGTGTCGGATTGTCCCGCCCCAAAACCATGGCGGAATTTGTGGCGCTTGCTTCGGAGAAATGAACATACGGTCGCGGCTTGACCTGGGGAGTGCGGCCGGAGACAAATTTTGGTTCGCC
>DASZPR010000773.1:0-4918 GCA_035550235.1 Verrucomicrobiia bacterium
TGCGCGTGGAAATTACAAAAATTAGAAACCAGTTTACGAGGTACAAGAATGCAGGTCTCATCATTTCTTATCGATCCATTTCATTTCCTCGATGTCCTCAAAAGTTCCTCCACACTCACACTGAGTAAAGTGAGCCTTCCGCTCAATTTTCCCGCATTTAGGACAAACAGCCTGCGACCGTGGCCTCAAAAGGATGCAAAGAACGCCAATGACCAGCCCAGAAAGAAAAAGGCCCGGCAGGCGGGATAAGCGTTCGTAGCTGGGAACAAAAAACCTCCCCGTTTCGACGCTTTCTTCCCACCCGGTTTTAAACATTCCGAAAATCGAAAAAAAAGTCGCGAACCCTATCACAAAAATAGGTGTACCAAATCTTCGCCGACGGTTCGCTCGGACCGATTCTTCATGTGAACGCTTGACCCACATTATCGTTTACATTCATCAGTTTGAATACGTTGTTTAAATCAACAAGCCATAAATGTTCGACGTCCGATGTTAAATTTCGTTTTCACTTTACCGACACATTCCAAACCTTCGACATTCGAGCCTTCCCCTCCGGCCCTTCCACCCAAAGCGTCACCACATAGTGCTGTCCCGGTTCCTTGTAAACATGCTCCGGATTCTGCTCCGTCGACGTTTCCCCATCGCCAAAATCCCATTTCCACGACGTGATTTTTCCGTAAGACAAATCCTTGAACGCCACCAATCGCCGGTCCATGTCCACCACTTTGAACGACCATTGCGCCTCAATCGACTTCCGGAACTGCGCCTCCAGCGGCATCAACTTGAACGCCACCAGTTCCGACGCATTCCCGTACATCGTATGCTTGCGCGAGAGGTTCCAGAAGCCGTTGTTTTTGTCCCCCGATTTCACGTCATCGTAATCAATCACCGCAAACGACATCCCGATGATTTTATTTTCACGCAACACCGATTCCACCGCGCGCTGCGGCCCTTCGTAGCCGGCGTAATCGAACGGCGTGATCCAAAACTCCAGCGTCAATCGCCCCGGCTGCCCCGGTTTGAAATCATAAGAATACGCCGCGTTCGCGTAAGGCAAATCCTTCGTCCACTGCGCCGCATTCCAGTCCATGCACCAATCCTTCCCCTCCGCCGGCGTGAAAATATGATAATTCTGCGCATGCACGCCCTGGAACGAAAAGAACGCCTCATTTGTCCCCAAAATATCCCGCGCCGGATGCCATTTCTCAATCAACGGCCCGCCGGACAAATCGCCGTCCACCACCAATTCAAACGTGTCGTTGTGCAAATCCGGCAGCGAAAAATCCCAGTAGTCATCGTAAGCCTGGTAAAGAAAATAAAGCCGGTTCAATCCCTTCACCCAGCCAACCTTCACGCTCACATCCAGCGTCTTCGGATCCGGCGCCGGATGTTGTCCCGTGTCATCCACAAACTCATTCATCCCGATCGCATAATCCGCCGGCACCATGTCCCAATCATTTGTTTGCCCGTCAATCCGCGGAATTTTATCAGCCGGAAATTGAAAAACTTTGAAGACCACATTCGTCCGCTCCAACGCACGGGCGCAAACCGTCGACATCATCACAGCGGTCAGTATCAGAATTCGAAAAATGTTCATACAGAATGCGCGCGGATTTTTCAGCTACTGCCAGACACGGTGAACTCTCCCCGCAGGTTGCCGCAAGCGCGAATTCGCGCCCATCCCCAGTTATGGTGATTTCCCGCGCCAAACTCACATGCAAGAATTAAACAATCGCCGTGCCGCAAACCAAACGTTGGATAAAGTCCCTCGTCACCATGCATCTGAAAGCGTTACTGAGTTTCTCCCTCTCCCTGAGGGAGAGGGTCGGGGTGAGGGGGAAGGTCAGTCAACAACCTCAGAAATAATTTTCTTATTCTAACGCGTATTATGACCAAATTCCTTCTCTTCCTCGCCTCCGCCTTCACGCTGCAAGCCGTCGCGCAAATTTCTCCGCAGGATTCCGCCAACATGGACGCCGCGCGTGACACGACCGTAAAATCAGGCTTCGTCACCGACACCAACCGCACATATCCCATTCTCTTCATTGTCGGCGATTCCACCGTCCACAACTTGTCTCGCGGCGAACGCGGCTGGGGCGACATCATCGGCAAATATTTTGACGACCAAAAAATCCGCGTGGAAAATCACGCCCTCGGCGGCCGCAGCAGCCGCACTTTCATCACGCAAGGCTGGTGGGACAAGGTGCTCACCAATTCCAAACCCGGCGACTACGTCCTCATTCAAATGGGCCACAACGACGGCGGCCCGCTCGACGACACCAACCGCGCCCGCGGTTCCATCCGCGGCCTCGGTGATGATACGAAGGACATTTTTAATCCCATCACGAAAAAACCCGAGACCGTCCACACTTACGGTTGGTATCTGCGCCAATACATCCACGACTCCCGCGCCAAAGGCATGACGCCCATCCTCTGCACGCCCATCCCGCATTGCCCGAGCAACGAAGTCCACGCCGGCGACGTGGAGAAAAGCGATTTCGTCCGCCTTGCCACCGCCGTCGCCGAAAACGAAAAAGTATTGTTCATCAATCTCAACCAGATTGTCATGAGCCACTACGCCGGCATGCCGCCCAAGGAAATCAAAGAAAAATATTTCACCCCCGCCGACCACACCCATACCAGCCTCGCCGGCGCCGAACTAAACGCCCAATCTGTCATCGAAGGCCTGCGCGAATTAAAAACCTGTCCCCTCAACAACGACCTCCTGCCCCAACCCGCAGATAAACCGCCAGCCACCCCGTAGCCGCCGACATCAGGAGGTGGACCATAACCCTCATTGGATGTTGGATGTTCGGTGTTCGAGGTTCGATGTTCGATGTTTCCACCACCCTATCCCAATTAGGGATTCACCCCCATTTCAATCGCTTGCCCCGCGATTGATTTCGCTGCCGTCTGTGCCAGTTTATTTCATGACAATGAGAAGATCGAAGCACCCGGCCCGCCGACCTCGCGCGGCCACTTCTGATGTCCTGGGCAATAACAGCAGCACCGCCCCGTCCCAAGGCCGCGTGCCGCAAAAATGGAACGTATATTATCGCCGCTTGAGCCAGATGCGCGATCTCCTCATCGATCGTCAAAACGACCTCGTTAAAGACGCCACCGAAGAGCAACCCGCTTTCAGCCTCCACATGGCCGACGCCGGCACCGATAGCTTTGATCGCGATTTCGCCTTGAGCAGGCTTTCTTCCGAACAGGATGCTCTCTACGAAATCGATGAAGCCATGATGCGCATTCGTCGCGGAACCTATGGCATTTGCGAACTCACTGGCAAACCCATCGAACGGCAGCGCCTCGAAGCCATTCCCTGGACGCGCTTTTCCGCTGAGGCCGAGAAACTGTTGGAAAAAGAAGGCCAGGTCCGGCGCGCCAGGCTCGCGCCGCGGGAAGCGCTCGCTCGCGGTGTTAGGGCGAGCAACGAAGCCGAAGGCTCCACCGACGACGAATCTCTTCAGCAGGAATAACCCTCTTGGGGAGCACCGGCGTCTCGCCGAAGCCTTAATCACATACCTCCATCTTGCAGCGTTAATACAAAATCGGCAGCGCACTCGGCTGCCGAATCAACTTCGCATCGAGGTCGAGATAAAAATCCATTCGTCTATCCGTCTCACTCTCGTCAATCGCCTTCGCCATCAACAAATACGTCGCGTAATGATTACCCTCGGATTCCACCAGGCTCGCGTAGAAATTGGCCAACTCCCCATCCGTCGGCTTCAACGCTTCAGCCAGAAATTGAAATTTCTCGCAACTGCGCCCCTCGATAAGGCTCATGCAAATCAAGTGGTCAATAGCCTGAAAACGTTCGCCGTTGCGAATGGACTGCATTAGTCCCCTGATCCACGGACTGGGATACGGCTGACCGAAAGGAATACCCCGCCGCTTGAGCAAATCCAGCACCAGTTGAAAATGCTGCAACTCTTCGATGGCGATGGCGTTCAGTTCTTCAACCCGCGAATAGAGATCGCGATATTTTTCGATATTCAACGCCGACGTCGCCGCCTTGCGCTCCAAATGCGCGTGATCCACCAGCACCGCCGGCAGATTCGCCATCACCTTCGGCAACCAATCCGCCGGCACTTTTTCGCGAAATAAAAGCATGCAAAATCAACCCCGATAATTTTTCATCGCCCCCAGCATCTCCTTCACCGCCTCGGTTAAACCAACCGTCACCGCCCGGCTGATGATGCTGTGCCCGATATTCAATTCCACGAGGTGCGGCACCTGATGCAGCAACACCATGTTCTCCAGATTCAATCCGTGCCCCGCGTTCACTTTTAACCCCAAAGAGTGCGCATGCTTCGCGCCCGCGACCAGCCTTTTCAATTCAGGCAAATCGCCGGTGGGACGGACATGCTCGTGAGCCGCCTCAAAATAACTTTCCGCGAACGCCCCCGTATGCAGTTCAATAAACTCCGCGCCCACGCGCGCCGCCGCTTCAATCTGCTCAGTGGCCGGTGCAATAAACAAACTCACCTCAATCCCTGCGTCCGACATTTTCTTCCGCGTCTCACTCAACGCCTTCTCATTCGCCACCACATCCAGACCGCCCTCCGTCGTCACTTCCTGTCGCCGCTCCGGCACCAGGCAAATAATATCCGGCTTCAATTTCAATGCGATCTCGACGATCTCCGGCGCGTTCGCCATCTCGAGATTCAGCCGCGTCTTGATCGTCTCGCGCAGCCTCCAAACATCGCGATCCTGTATATGCCTCCGGTCTTCCCGCAAATGCGCCGTGATGCCGTGCGCGCCTGCGGCCTCGCACTGCAGCGCCGCCGCAACCGGATCCGGTTCACCGTGCGTGCGCCCGCGATACCTCGCCTCGCGCAACGTCGCCACGTGGTCAATATTCACTCCTAATTTCAACATGAGTTCCTCTCTCTGCCAAACATACCCTCGTTTG
>DASZPR010000774.1:0-11556 GCA_035550235.1 Verrucomicrobiia bacterium
AATTTTTTTAAATGCGGACGCGACGCCGCAGGGGAACAACTGGCTGCGTCCACTCGTAGCAGCATTGCAGGACCCGAAGGTGGCGGCGGTTTTTGGAAGGCAAATTCCGCGGCCGGATTGCCAGGCGGTTTTCGCGCATGATTATGAGCGGTGCTTCGGCGCGAATCGCGAGTCCACGCGATGGGAGCATTTTTTCAGCATGGTCAGCAGCGGGTTGCGCAAGGACATCTGGAGCCAGCGCGGCTTTCTGGAAAAAATGCAATACTCGGAGGATGACGAATACACCCGCTGGTGCCGCGAGCGGGGTTATGGCGTGGTCTATGTGCCGGAATCGGTGGTGATGCACTCGCATAATTACACGGAGCAACAGGCGTACAAGCGGAGCTTTGGCGAGGCGAAGGCACTGGCGGCGGTTTGGAATGAAGCGCCGGAGCGCATCAATTTTCCGAAAACTGTTGTGCTTGGCTGGACGAATGACGCGCGGCGCGATTTGATTTTTTGCGCGCGGGAAAAACGCCTGGCCGAATGGCCGCATGCGGCGCGAATTCGCTGGCAGCAACGCCGGGCGAAACTCGCGGGGTTTCGGGAGGGATGGAAATTTTATCGGAATGGGAATGGTTCGGAGCTAAAAGAAACTGAGAGCAAATTACGGTCACCTTCCCCCTCTCCCACGGGAGAAGCGGGAAACTTTGTCACGCTCTCGCAAGCGCTCTCAACAGCCGGTTCAATCCAGCGCCCACGAGCCCGGTTTACCATGGATGGGAGTGACGGGTTGGAAAAGCGTCTGACGCGAATTTGTGAAAAAGTTCTCGGGGGAGTGCGGGCGTTGCTTCCGGAAAATAAACTCGAAGCGTTGGTGCTCGGTGGTGGTTACGGGCGCGGGCAAGGCGGGGTTTTGAAAACTCCTTCGGGTGATGCGCCTTATAATGACTTGGAGTTTTATGTTTTTCTGCGCGGCAATCGGTTGCTAAATGAACGAACGTATCATTGCGAGCTTGAAGAGTTGGGAGAACGTCTTTCGGGTTTGGCCGGCTTTCACGTGGAGTTCAAAGTGGATTCGCTGGAGCGGTTGCGCCGGAGTCCGGTGACGATGTTCAGTTATGATTTGGTTTCCGGGCATCGCGTTTTGGCGGGGGGTGAAAATATTTTTCGCGGGTGCGAGCATCATTTGAATGCGGTCGACATTCCGCTGGCAGAGGCGACACGGCTTTTGTTCAATCGCTGCACCGGCCTTTTACTCGCGAAGGAATTGTTGAAGAAGCGCGAATTGTCGGCGGACGATGCGGATTTTGTGGGCCGCAATCTAGCCAAGGCGCAACTGGCGCTCGGCGATGTGGTCCTCGTGCAGGCGGGCCAATATCATTGGAATTGTTTGGCGCGCAAAGAAGCGTTGGACACACTTGCGGACGGGCCGTCCTGGGTGGCGGAAGTGCGGCGGCATCATGCAGTCGGAGTTGAGTTCAAATTGCATCCACGGCGGATTGCAAAATCGCTGGAAGAATTCCAGGTGGAGCACGAAGCCCTTTCGCGGCTGGCGAATCAGGTATGGTTGTGGCTGGAAAGCATGCGCCTTGGACAACAGTTTTCATCGGTGCGCGAGTATGCGCTCAGTGAGGTTCCAAAATGCGCGGACTCGCCGGTGGGACGCCGGCGCTCCCCGGGTCGGGCGCGAAATGTGTTGTTGAATATGAGAACTTTCGGGGTTGGCGGAATGCTCAACCAAGCGACACGTTATCCGCGTGAGCGGCTGCTGAATTCATTGCCGCTCCTGCTATGGGAGGAGCCGCTGAATGATTTGCGGGTGAAATACTTTTTGCAAAAGGAGTTGCGGACAGCGGCATCGGATTGGCAAGGTTTCGTCGCGGCTTACCGAGCCGTTTGGCCGAAATTTAGCTGAGAGTCACAATCGCCGCGCATTCTTGAATCCGTCCGCTCCGACAATTGATTGGCAGCCGCCTTCGAGTCATCCGCCGCTCGCGGAAAATGAAATCCATGTCTGGGCCACAACACTGTCGGTCGCCCCAGCCATTTTGGAAAAATTCGCCTCGACACTTTCAGCGGACGAAAGGGAGCGCGTGAACCGGTTCAAATTTGAGAAACATCGAAATCGTTACCTCGCCGGGCGCGGGGCATTGCGGGCAATGCTTGCTCCCTATTTCGGCACGCATGCGGCGGGATTGCGTTTTGAGTATTTGGAAAACGGGAAGCCGGCTCTGACCGGAGAATTTGCGAACGCCGGCATTCATTTCAACCTGGCGCATACGGGTGATCTGGCTTTGGCGGCAATCACCCGTGTCGGCATGATCGGTGTGGATGTGGAGAGCGTGCGGCCCATCAAAAACGTGGACGAGTTGGTGGCGCGCTTCTTTTCGCCGCGTGAAAGCAAGTTGTTTCAAAAGCTGTCAGAAGATCAAAAGCCGGCGGCATTTTTTAATCTCTGGACGCGCAAGGAAGCGATGCTCAAGGCGACGGGCGAAGGCATTACGCGATCGTTGAATTTGGTGGAGGTTTCGTTTTTGCCGGGTGATATGGCGCGGGTGGTGGCAATTTCTGGAGATGCGAAAGCCGGGGAGCGGTGGTGTCTGAGAGAGTTATGGCCAGCGAAGGGGTTTACGGGAGCGGTAGCGGTTGAATGGGAAACGCTGAACATTGAACACCGAACGCCGAACGTCGAAGGGGAAACATCGAACATCCAACATCGAACATCCAACATCCAAGGAATGCCGCAGATCGACATCAAATGTTGGAAATGGAATTGCGAATCGTAGGACAGGCATCCTGCCTGTCTCCATTCTGCAGTTTTAAATTTAGAGACAGACGGGACGTCTGTCCTACGCCTTTTTCTTCATGTGACGATGGACGAAGAAATAGTAGAGACCGCCGAGGACCAGCATGGCGCCGCCGAGCCAGATCGTGATACGGCGCAACTCGCCTTTCATCAGTTGTTCGTCCTGGCCCATTTTGATGCCCACATAGCAGAGCACGGTGCACCAGATTCCTGAGCCGAGAATTGTGAAAAGCGAAAATAATTTATAGTCCATGCGCACGATGCCGGCAGGGATGCCGATGAGGTGCCGTACGACGGGCAGGAGGCGCGAAATAAAAATTCCCATCGAGCCGTAATGTTTGGCCCAGTTTTCGGCGCCTTCGATTTTCTCCGGCGTGACGAGAACAAGTTTGCCGTAGCGCATGAACAACGGGCGTCCGGCCCATCGCGCGGCCCAATACATAATCGTCGCGCCGAGCCAGGAGCCGAGGGTGCCGGCGATGACGATACCCGTGACGCTGAGGGGAATCTGGCCGGTATGCGCGAGATGCGCGGCGGGCGGGATGATGACTTCGCTCGGCAATGGGACCACGGAGCTTTCCGCCGTCATGAGCAATACAACGAGCGGGTAGCCGCCCGTCGACAAAGCGTTCATGTACCAATCGATGATTTGCTTGAACATCGCGGTGGGTTATAGCGGAAATGCGGGTGAGCGCAATTCATTTGGGGATAAGATGCCTTGCGGCTCAGAATCCTCACGGGGGCAGGTTTCGAAAATTTTGAACTTCCCGTGCTGTGGCGGGTTGGGGCCAGACCCAGTCGCGGCCACGGAGCCATTGAAGCGATTTTGAACCGGCCTGGGTGTTGCCGTCTCCGCCGTTGTCAATGTTGTCGGAGCCGATGGAATAGAGCAGAAAATTCCCGTTTGGCAGCACTTGATAACGCAGCGGATGGCCGTCGACCGGGTCACGCGGAACCTCCGGGAGAAATTCCGGAACCAGGGCGCTCAAATCTCCGGGCAAAGTTCCGTGACGCAGTTGATAGCGTTTTAAAGCGATGGCGGTGGTCGCAATAGTGTGCGCAGCTTCCGTGTTGAGGACCCGCTCAATCGAACGCACCAGGGGCTGGACTGATCCGGAGCCGAGCGTCTCGAGATCTTCGTCCAGATGATTGCGAAGCCAATTGGTGCCCGGGCGGTCGATACCGAGCGCAGCCAGCTTACGATCACGATCGGCCAGCGCCGCCTTGAAATAGCCGTTCGTGTGTACCTGGCGCATCGTCTCGACCAGCACCTGGTCACCCTGCAAGATCTTCAATTCATCATCATACGACCAGGAAACGCGCCAGAGGGCATCCGCAGTTTTATGTTTCATGGCCTGGCCCATGTCTTTGAGCATATCGAGCCAATCGCCCGATCCAGTGCCACCACTGCCAGGGCCACCCATACTCATCCATCCGGAATAGATACTGGAAGGGCTGTTGGACGTGCGCAGTTGCTCAATCGTGCGGGTTCCCCAGACCCGCTCCATCATCAGTGATTTCTCGAGTGGCTGGGCAAACTGAATGTTGGTCCAATCGCGCTGGAGCATGGCAAGTTGCGGGTCGCCAACGTTGGTGGACTGGAGCAGTTCCCATTGGGCATTGACGGCGATTTGCGCCATGGCAATGCGGACGAGTTGCGAGATAAGCAGCGGTTCATCCTGATCCTGGTTCACAATGAGCAGCAGGGTATGGAGATTGGTCGCCGCCGACGCGCCATCGCCGCGATGCAGATCCGCCAATGACGCGGAAGAAAGCAAAATCGCCGCCTGCTTCATTCGGCTCAAGTGAGGAAGCAGCAGGTAAGCGCCCTGGTTGTAATCCAACTCAAAATCAAGTTTCGAGCGCTCGGAGGCCTGGCGAAGAAAATCGATGGCGGGACCTCGCATCTCCAGCTCCTGATTAAGATCATCCCAGCTATTCGTGCAGGCGGGATTGGAATCGGAAATGATTTCGCTTTGCTGCGAGCCGACCATGGCCTTGCCGGGCGCGACCATTTTCATCGCTAGCGGCGGATTGCTTAACAGAATTCCCGCCGCGGGGTACGGCATTGCGGCGAAGGCCTGCCGGATTAAATCCAGGGCGTTCTTATCCGGGTCAACGCGAGGCGGGATCACGTCATTGAAGTCCAGTTTTTCTCCGGCAGCTCGCAGCTGGTCCTTGTAGCGGTCCACAGCGTTCCGGGAATGGACGCTGGAAGTCGCCACCAGAAAAAAGATCACCAGCGACACGGTCGCGAGGGCAACTAATATTTTGATCCACCATTTTTTCATACGTAAGAAGTCATCTCGGGGGATGGTCGTAGTAATTCTGCACTTCCTGCGGCGTGGCGGGTTGAGGCCAGACCCAATCGCGGGTGGTTTGCCTCTCGAAGGAGGTTGTCGATGGAACCGATGTCGCGTCCCCGCCGTCGTCGGTTCCGTCCGCGCCGATGGAATACAGCAGGAATGTGCCGTCCGCATTAAGGCGATAGCGCAATGGTTTGCCGTCAACCGGATCGCGCGGGACACCAGGAAGAAACTCCGGCACAAGCGCAGTCAACTCTTTTGGCAGCGTGCCGTGGCGCAATTGATAGCGTTTGAGAGCAATTGCCGTGATCGCGCATTGTCGCCAGGCTTCAATAGCCAACGTGCGATCCAACAGGGAAGCAATCGAGTAAACAAAATCCCCGCCAACTTCCGCGTAATGGCCATTAAGCTGTTTTCGCAGCCAATTTGCGTTGGTGCGGTTCAGGCCGAGTGCGACAATTTTGTGTTCACGCTCCGCAAAAGCATCTTTGAAATAGCCGTTAGTCTCAACCTGCCGCATCGTTTCCACCATCACTTGGTAGCCTTGCAACACAGTCAACTCGTCGTCATAGGTCCATGACTGGCGCCAAAGAGTGTCTCCAGTTCCGCGTCGCCAGGCTTGGACGAGGCCTCCCATGTCAAACAGGCTGCCCATTCTCAGGCCGGGCCCGCCCGGTCCGCCAAGAGGATTGCCGGCGCGCGCCTCCTTCATCATCAGGCTAACAAGGGAGCGGCTCATAACCTCCGCTTTTTCCATGGGTTTGATAAAATCGATATTTGTCCAACGCCTTTGAAGCGCCGCGAGTTGTTCGTCGGTGATATTGGTGGCCTGCAGCAACTCCCATTGAATAGCGTCCACGTTCTGCATCAAATGCACACGCATACTTTGCGCTGCTAAGAGCGGCTCGTCTTTGCCGGCATTGGCCACGGCTAAAAGGGTTTGGAAATTGGTCACTGCCGAGACTGTGTCACCACGGTGCAGGTCAAAAATCACCTTGCCTGCAAGCAACGCGGTGGCCTGCCTCAACTTGGGAAGCTGCGGCACCGGAGTGAAGAGCTGGTGATAGTCCAATCCGAAATCAAATTCCGGGCGGGCAGCGGCCTGTTGCAGAAGATCGAAGGCAGGATCCTGCGCCGTCAGGTCTGCCTCAAGATCAGCCCAGGTGTTCGTGTTAAAAAAATGTCCTTTGAGGAAGAGAATCTCATTTTGCAACCAGGCGATCCTCGCTTTGCCGGGCGCAACGATGCACATGGCAGTCGGGGGATTACTGGTAACCAGGCTATAACCATACGGCGTAATGAACCTGCAGGCCTGGTCGAATAAGTCCGCGCCGTTTCTCTCCGGATCCGCGCGGGGCGGGATGTGATCTTCGATACTCAGTTTTTCTCCGGCGGCGAGAAGTTGGTGGCGGTATTGCTCCAGCCTTGTTTTGGAATCGAGGCCGGACTTGAAAAAGAAGGTGGAAAGGGCCAACAGAATCACGGCAAAAGCCAGGAGTAGTTTGACCCACCATTTTTTCATCGCGGCGAAAGTATCATTGGCTTGAAAGAATAAGACAGCACAAACCCCGATTGGTTTTGGAGAAATGGAAACAATAAATCGTGGGCCGATTCGACGCGCCCCTCAGTAGGAGACGAGGTGACGAGTCTCAAATATCCTTCGGAAATTACGAATCAGAGACTCCTCACCTCGTCTCCTACTTAGGCTTTGAGGAAAAAATTACGCTGCTTGTCGCTTATGGGCATGGCGAGTTTTTCCATGACTTGCAGCATGTCTTCCCACACGCGGCGCTTCTCGCTGAGCGCCTGGTTGCGCAGCAGATACGCGGGGTGATATGTGGGCATGAGCGGGATGCCGCGGTAGGTTTGCCAATTGCCGCGCAGCCGCGTGATGCCCATCGTTTTGCCGAGCAAACCTTCCACAGCCGTTGCGCCGAGGGCGACGAGGACTTTCGGACGGATCAAATCAATCTGCTCGTGCAAATAGGGAATGCACGTTTGCATTTCTTCGGGCGTGGGTTTGCGATTGCCGGCGGATTGGCCCGGTGTGTCGGGGCGGCATTTCAAAATGTTGGCGATGTAAACGTCGCCGCGCTGCAGGCTCATCGTCTGAATAATTTTCGTGAGCAACTGGCCGGCTTTGCCGACGAAGGGCTCGCCTTGCGCGTCTTCATCCGCACCCGGCGCTTCGCCGACGAACATGAGTTGAGCCTCGATGCTGCCGACGCCAAAGACGACGTTTTTGCGCGAGGAGGCGAGGTTGGGGCATTTGACGCAAACCATGGCGCGCTGGCGCAATTCAGCGAACGCGGCGGATTTCGCTTCGGGGCTCAATGACGAAATCACGGGCGCCGGTGGCTCGATAAGTGAGGGAGTAACCACCGGTACAGGTTTGGGCTCGGGAGGTTTCGGAGCCGCCGCCGGTATTGGCGCGGTCCGCCTCGTTACCTCGGCGGCTACGGGGGCGGACGCAACTTTCGCGACGGCGCGCGGGGCTCCGTTAAGTGCGGCCAACCCTTCGGCGGAAACCGGGACGAAACGAACGCCCTGCGCTTTCAAATCCTGCAATTGCTGGATCGCGGCATCAAGGAGTTCATCGTAGACGTCTGACATCGCGATCATCGTAGCGCGGTGAGGTGGAAGCGCACGCAAATTTTGTTCACTACAACGCTCCGGTCCGCCTCGTTACCTCGGCGGCCACGGGCAGCGTCACGGCAGGTAGACGACGCGGTAGTAACGCGCGGGAAAATTCGCGGTGTTGGTGTCCGTGAAGTCGAAGGGGGCAGCGTTGGTCGCAACAAAATCCCAATTCATCATGTCGGTCGAAACCTGCACGGCGTAGTTCAGTCCGGGCACGCCGGTGATGGTGAATTGCATTTGATTATCCACGGACAATGCTGGCGAAGCCAGCGCGGGCATCGGCGATGAATAGACGCACAAGGTGGCGTTGCTGCTGGCGGTGCCGCCGTATGCGTTCGTGACGAGCACGGAATAGTTGCCAGCCTGATCCGAGGTGACGTTGGTCAGGAGCAACGTGGAATTAGTCGCGCCGTCGATGTTCGTTTGGTTGAATTGCCATTGCCAGGTCATGGGCAATTGACCGAAAGCGTTTACGGAGAACGCCGCATTGGAGCCGACCAAAACGGACTGGTCGGCCGGTTGTTGCGGGATCCACGGCGGCACGTCCATCACGACCAGATGCAGCATGGTCGCGGTGTTCGTAGCGACGCCATCGGTAACGGACACGGTATAGTCCGCGTTGGATTCACTCGCCCGGAGATTGGAGAGAGACAGGGAACTATTCGTGGCGTCGTCGATGTTGGTGCCATCGACGGCCCATTGATACGCAAGCGGACCATAGCCCGCGGCCGTGACAGTCAACACCAGGTCATTGCTGCCATACGGTTCGAGGACAGATTGCGACCGGGTATAAATCAGAGGTGCTCCAACCTGGGCCATGGGCATTCCCGGCGGCGCAATTGTTGGATTGTTATATCTAGGATCGTGACTGAATTTGCGAGTCGGAGGACTATAGTAAGTTCCCGGATTTCTAAAAACATTCGTTGCGTGCGTGCTGTTGTAGAGATTTATGAACGCAGTGTTCATCGTCAATGTGGCGCCACTCCAATCTTCCAATAGGCGCGGGAAATTGTGGACACCACCGCTGAAATGCGCGCTATCGGTCCCAGTGGAAGGCACGATGCCCGTGAGGATCACGGCATTGACCGTCGTGTTGTTCGCATCCCAGGAAGCGCTGCCGGTGCTAAATGTACTTTGCAGACTGTTGGAATCGGACCAGTGCGGCGAGAGAATAGTCAGCGCGTCGGAGAAGAGCGCGGAAAATGCGCTGCTCGACACATTAGTAGTGCCGAGGTGAGCGGCATTGGTGCAATTGTAGTTGCCCCAGACATACAGCGGATTCGGTGTGACGACGGAAAAACCGCGTCCCCCATTGGACGGCAAGGAGATTCCATTCGTCAACCGGACCACGGCAAGTTGCCGCGAACCGACCGTGCGATTATCCGCGACGTAAAGAATCGTGGGAAAATTGGTGTCGCCAAAAGTATTGAAATATTTCTGATACACCGGCCCGGAGGCATTTGTCAGCCACGTTTTATAGAGACCGATATCAATTTGCGTCGTCAAATTCGTTGTGCCTTCGCGCCGATCATAAAATCGATTCGTCACCCTCAGGAATGGGAGATTGGTCGTGATAAAAGCACCCGTGAAGTTGGTGTAAGTCACCACCACCGGCGAAGGATCGGCCCCTGGCACCTGCCCGTCGCCGGGAGATCTTTGTACGGTCACGGTGACACCAACGTTGGTGCCGTTGATGCCCGCGTTGGTCACGGTTAAAATCACTTGCGCCTGATTGTAAAGCCGGACAGCGCCGAGAAAGCTATTCGGGTCCTCGCCATTCGTAGGTGACTCGAGGAGCGCGCGTGGGTCATAAACGCCCAGGGACGTTTGAATTATCGAAGCGTTATTGACGACACCGGGGTTGCCACTGAAACTCGTGTTCCAACTCGAGCTATAATTCGTTGGATTACCCCAAGACAGACCGTTATTCGCTGGCGCGGACACCGTACCCGCCGTGCTCACCGGATAGTTAAAAGTCAGGTGCGCATCCGTGCCCACATAAATGTTGGTGTTGCCATGAACGAGTCCATTGATGGTCATCGTAGCGGCGGTGCTGAACTCCATGAGGTTCCGATCATAGAAGGCAAAAAAGTAGGACAGTGGCGTCGCATTCGTGGCCAGCAATTGTGCCGGAAGTAGCAATGCAGAAAACAAAACGCCAAATAAAACAGAGCGTTTCCGCGCAAAAATGAGTTGGTAGATACCTCGCATATAGACGAACCCAGCAAAGGGCAGCGATTTATGTGCCAGAAACGGGACTTCCGCCCCCCCGGATAATATCAGTCAAACCGCAGTCTGAGGTGTTTTTCTCACGGTTCCGGGGCAGACTGCTGATTGTTGATCTGGCGAATTGAAGGCACAAAAGACGGGATGAAAAAAACCTGGATTTTTTCGGGCCTGATCGCCCTGCTCTGTGCTCATTGCGCCCTGGCCACAGATTCGATTGATCCAACTTTGCAGATTCCCAAGCCGGGAGAAAACGCGCTGCACATTCTTTCGCCGAACACGCTCGAACTCGTGCGCATTAACACCAAGCCGCAATATGGCTCGCAAGTGGATAGCTGGAATTGGGTGGATACCAACGGGAATCTCGCCCTGCCCGATATGACGAGCCTCAAGGTCGTCGTGGATGGCCAGACGAATTCCGCGACGGTCATCGGTTTCAAGCGGCGGCCGCTCTATGCACCGCAGGCGATCTATGATTTGCGCATCGCGAATTCACTCTACCTGCAATTGAGCGCGCCCATTTCCGACGGGCAATCGGTGCAGGTCATCAATGACGGCTCGCTATGGCCAACGGGAATGGTGTTCAGCGCGACGGCGGATCCCTTGCGCAATAATCCGGCGATTCACGTAAACCAGGAAGGTTATTTGCCGGCGTATCCGAAAAAAGCAATCGTCGGCTATTACCTTGGCAGCGGCGGCGAGTTGCCGATTTTGACCAACACCTTTTTGCTCATGGATGCAGAGAGCGGCGCGACGGTGTATCAAGGCGCGCTCACGCAACGCAGCGATGTCGGCTACACGTACACTCCGACCCCATATCAAACGGTTTACCAGGCGGACTTCAGCGGCTTCACGAACACGGGCGCGTATCGCGTGGTAGTGCCGGGCATGGGCGGATCGCTGCCGTTCCGCATCGACGAAGGGATCGGAATGGATTTTGCGCGCACGTATGCGCTCGGGATTTTTGAGCAGCGCAGCGGTTACGCGGTGTCGATGCCCTTCACGCGGTTCACGCACGCGATCGATCACATCACGCCCGCGTCGGTGCCGACGAACTCGGCGGCGCCGTATGTGTTCACGTGGCAGACGATTTCGAATTACGCGATCAACATCAATTCTGCGAACCCACCACAAATCGCGCCGCTGTTGACGAATGCAGCGGCGCAACTTTTTCCGTTCGTGAATCCCGGGCCGGTGGATGTTTCGGGCGGCCATTTCGAAGCGGGCGACTATAATCGCGTGACTTACAATTCCGCGCAGTTGATCCATGTGCTCGCGTTCGCAATGGATTCGCTGCCGGGCGTGGCCTCGCTGGATAATCTGGGCATTCCCGAGAGCGGCGATGGCGTCAGTGACGTGTTGCAGGAGGTAAAATGGGAAGCGGATTTTCTGGCGAAAATGCAGGACGCGGACGGTGGATTTTATTATTCCGTTTATCCGATTAATCGCGAATACGAATCCGATGTGTTGCCGGAGAATGGCGACCCGCAAGTCGTATGGCCGAAGAACACCGTCTCCACCGCGGCGGCAGTCGCGGCTCTGGCACAATGCGCGTCGTCACCGCATTTCAAACAATTCTATCCGCAGGCGGCGGCA
>DASZPR010000775.1:0-8865 GCA_035550235.1 Verrucomicrobiia bacterium
CAACCTGATGGGTTACACCAGCGCCACCAACACAGTGACGCTGATCCTGGGCGGCACGAACAACCTGACCTTTGCGGGCGAATTCGATCTGGCCAACCCAAATACCGGCGGCAATGCTGCCGTTCCCAACGACATCAACGGCACGAACCGCACGATCCAAGTCACGAACACTGCGGCCACGACGTTCTCCGGTCTCATCACCGACAATGCCAACCCCAGCGGTATCACCAAGACTGGCAATGGCGCCTTGTTCATCAATGGCTCAGCCAACAACTACACCGGTCCGACCGTGGTCAGCGCCGGCGTGCTCGCTGGTTCCGGCACCATCGTCAGCCCGGTCGATGTGCAGACCAACGGCGCGATTGGCGGCGGCCCCGCTGCCAGTATCGGCACGTTCACCATCAACAACACCCTGACCTTCGATAGCGGCGGTGCGTTCATCCGCATCAACAAGGCCCTCTCACCGGCACAGTCCAACGACGTGGTTTCGGTCACCGGCGCGATCACGGCCAATGCCGGCGCTGGCACGATCACCGTCACGAACATCGGCGGAACCGCCGTTAGCGTGGGTGATAAGTTCAAGATCTTCAACAAGGCCGTCGCCGGCACCGGCACGTTCACCATTGTTGGCGCGGGCATGAACTGGAATAACAACCTGGCCGTGGACGGCTCCATCTCTGCGGCGTCGGTCAACACCGGCCCGGCGACGAACCCGACGAACCTGACCTTCTCGGTCAGCGGCGGAAATCTGTCGATCACCTGGCCGGCCGATCACCAGGGCTGGTATCTGCAAATGAATACCAACAGCTTGTCCAGCAACACCTGGACGGATGTCGCCGGTTCCAATAACGGCACCAATTCAGTGGTTCCGATCGATCCGAATGTGCCCAGAGCGTTCTTCCGGATGAGTCTTCAACCGTGAGGCGCTTTGAATAAGTATCTAACGATCGGAAAATACTCGTTTGGCATGGGCGATCGGTTCGCCCACCAGGGCAAGGCGCAACTCCAGGCCTGTGCCCTGGCCACCAAACTGGGCGCGGATGTGGTCCCGGTGTGGAACAAATCCAACCGCGAACACCTCTTCATCGGCACCGAACCGTCCAGCCTCCGTGCGGAGGCGGACGCGGCGGTGCAAGCGCTCGGCTGGACCAAACCTTACCACGTGGACGCCGACCACATTCGATTGGAAACCGTCGACCGCTTTATTGCGCCTTCGGATTTTTTCACAATCGATGTGGCGGATTCCATCGGGAAGGCCGCTGATCCGAAGGACGTGAAGGCGTTCGTGGACCGGCATCCGGAACTCACCGGCAAACTCTCTATCCCGCACATTGGCCATCCGCTCGACATTTCGCGTGCGGAAGTCGAGCGCGTAGCCAATAAATTCCTGCTGGCCGTGCAGGATGCGGGAAAGATTTATCGCCATATCGCAAAAGCCAAGGGCGAGGCGAACTTCATCACCGAAGTTTCCATGGATGAAACCGACAGCCCGCAGACGCCACATGAACTGTTGATTATTCTCGCAGCATTGGCGGATGAGAAAATTCCGTTGCAGACGATTGCGCCGAAATTCACCGGGCGTTTCAACAAGGGCGTGGATTACGTGGGCGATCTGCAACAGTTCGAAAAAGAATTCAACGAAGACCTCGCGGTCATCGCGTTTGCCATCCAGAAATACGGCCTGCCGCCGTCGCTTAAATTGAGCGTTCATTCCGGCAGCGACAAGTTTTCGATTTACGAGCCGATGCGGAAGGCGCTTAAGAAATTCGGCGCCGGTCTGCACCTGAAAACGGCCGGCACAACGTGGCTGGAGGAATTGATTGGCCTCGCGGAAGCGGGCGGCGATGGATTGGACATGGCGAAGGAAATTTACGCCTACGCCATCGAACACGTGGACGAATTTTGCGAGCCCTACAAGACGGTCATCGACATCGATAAAAAGAGATTGCCGTCGGCGGGATTGGTGAACGGATGGAATTCGCAGCAATTTGTGTCCGCCCTGCGTCACGATCAAAAGAATCCGGAATACAATCCCAGTTTCCGCCAATTGCTGCACGTGAGCTTCAAAGTCGCCGCCAAAAAAGGCGAACGCTACCTGAACGCGTTGAAGAAACACGAGGCGGTCATCGCCAAAAACGTGACGACGAATTTATTCGAGCGGCATCTGAAACCGCTGTTGCTTGGAAGTTAGCAGCCCGGTAAAAAATTATGGATACCGCCGTTTCATCACAAACCGGGCGCCGACGAGGCGCGACGAAGGAGAATATCCTTTATGGATCTTCGACTGAGGAGCAACAAAGTCGCCGCCCGGTTTGTGATGAAACCCTCCGGGCTGAGGTCTTTTTGGATTTGTGCTTTGTCGCTCCTCGGTCACAGATCCATGCGGATATGCTCCCTCGTCGCTTCGCGCACAAATCCAAAAATCCTCTCAGCGGCGATATCCATAATTTTTTACCGGGCTGCCAAAGGAGTTTGTGAAAATTACCGCTGTATTATCTGCCGTCTTGCTCACCGCCGCTCTGTCTCCCGAAGGGTTGTCCGCCGAAGTTTTTAACGTGCACGATTTCGGCGCCAAGGGCGACGGAACGACCTTTGATACTGCAGCAATTCAAAAGGCGCTTGATGCCTGCGAAAAATCCGGCGGCACGGTGGAATTTCCAGCGGGAACTTTCCTGAGCCGCCCATTGACGTTGCATTCCAGAACCACGGTGAAACTGGATGCCGGCGCGACGTTGAAGGCGAGCACGAACCAGGTGGATTACATGAAGACGCCGGGCGATTGGCTGAAGGCCAAGAGCAGCGCGGAGTTCAACCCCTTCATTGGCGGAGAAAAATTGGAAAATGTCACCATCACCGGGTCGGGCGTCATTGATGGCAACGGCGCTGCGTGGTGGCCCGAAGCGGAAAAAGCGCGGCAAATCAAGCCGGGCTACACCCTGCCCCGCCCCAATTTGATTGTGTTGGACCAATCCAAAAATATACGCGTGGAAAATATCACGTTGCAGAATTCGCCAAAATTTCATTTGGTGCCCGCGGACTGCCAGGACGTGATTGTTTCCAATGTAACCATTCTTGCCCCGGAACGCGCGGCGAACACGGACGCAATCGATCCGAGCGGGCAGCGAATTTTGATCACCAAGTGCAAACTCGACGTGGGTGACGACAACGTGGCAATCAAGGCGGGAAAGAAAATTCCCGGGCGCGATTTCCAGAGCGAAGATATCACCGTGACCGATTGCACTTTCCTGCACGGGCACGGCATGAGCATCGGCAGCGAAACAGCCGGCGGCGTGCGCAATGTCATCGTCAAAAACTGCACGTTTGAAAACACCGAGAATGGCAGTCGCATCAAATCCGATGTGCGGCGCGGCGGCCTCGTGGAAAACATCAGTTACAGCGACATCACGATGTCGAACGTCGCACCGGCGATTACCTTTACGTGCACTTATCAGAATAGTTCCGCTGGCGACGCGAAGAAACAAGCCGAGCCATCGCGTGGGGCTCTCGGTTCGGAAAATCTGCCCTTGTATCGGAACATCCAGGTGACCAATCTTCGTGCAACCAGCCAGAAAAACGCCGGTATGATTTCGGGATTGCCGGACAATTGCATTTCGAATGTCGTATTCGAAAACGTGCAAATCTCGGCGCCGAAAGGATTGACCATTCGCAATGTGCGGGGGGTGCAGTTCAAGAATTCGAAGATTCTGGCGGCGGACGGTGTGCCGATTATTTCCGATAACGCCAGGATTGAAACTCTGGAAAACTCAGCTCAACGATGACCTTTACCAAAACCATCCTCGCCCTTTCCACTCTCGTGCTGGCGGTCTCGGCACGCGCGGCCTCCACCGAGGCGGTTCCAGAATCGCCCGAAATCAAAAAGGCGTGGCAGCTTGAAGAGGAAATTTTGCATCGCATCCAGGAGCCGAAATTTCCCAAGCGTGACTTCTTGATCACGAGTTTTGGCGCGGTGGGCGACGGAAAAACCGATTGCACCGACGCCATCACCAAGGCGATCGAAGCGTGCGTGCAAAAAGGCGGCGGGCGCGTGGTGGTTCCCGAAGGGCAATTCCTGACCGGCGCAATTCATCTAAAAAGCGGCGTCAACCTGCATCTCATGACCAACTCCGTGCTGCTGTTCAGCACAGATCCCAAGAAATATTTGCCGCAGGTGTTCACACGGTTTGAGGGGACGGAACTTTACAATTTTTCCCCGCTCATCTACGCGCTCGGCCAGCAGAACGTGGCCGTGACCGGCGAAGGCACTTTGGACGGACAGGCTTCCGAAGACAATTGGCTGTCATGGAAGGCCTCTTCGGCCCGCAGCAAGCTGGTGAAGATGGGAACGGACAACGTGCCCGTGGAGCAACGGCAATTTGGCGAAGCGGATCATTTGCGACCGAGCTTTGTGGAGTTCAACCGCTGCGCGAATGTTTTGATCGAGGGCGTGAAAATCCGCCGTTCGCCGATGTGGGAATTGCACCCATTGCTCTGCACCAACGTGACAGTGCGCGGCGTGGACATCTTTTCGCACGGGGCGAACAACGACGGTTGCGACCCGGAAAGCTGCCGGGACGTTTTGATTGAGAAATGCCTCTTCGACACGGGCGACGATTGCATCGCGATCAAATCCGGCCGTAACACGGACGGCCGCCGCGTGAACGTGCCGTCGGTGAACCTGATCATCCGCGATTGCACCATGCGCGATGGGCACGCGGGCACGGCCATCGGCAGCGAGATTTCCGGCAGTTGCAGCAATGTGTTCGTCTACAATTGCGAGATGAGCAGCCCGAACCTGGTGTGCGCGCTGCGGTTGAAATCCAACGCCGTGCGCGGCGGCGTGTTGCAAAACATTTTCATGCGCAACGTGAATGTCGGCGTGGTAAAGGACTCGGTTTTGCAGATCGATTTTCTTTATGAAGAAGGCGCCAAGGGCGATTTCAAGCCGGTCGCGAAAAACGTCGTGATGGAAAACATCACGGTGGCGCACACGCCGCGTGTCTTAAACGTGCGCGGCTTCCCGGCGGCAAGCATCAGCAACGTCCGGATTTACAATTCGGTCTTCAAAGAAATCCAAAAGCCCGACCAGGTGATCCAGGCGGATGTGAAGCTGGTGAATTGCCAATTGGAGCAGGCGGGGAAATAATTCCGGAATTCGCAGGTCGAAATTCGAATTAAACCGCCGTTGCGGTTTCGCCAGCCGCAAGCCTCCAAAAAGTATTGTGCTAAACACGGGGTAGGTTCAGACTGGAACTGCTGCCATGCATGTCGCTCGCCAGTTGCTGTTGATTGGGCTATCAGGCTTGGTTTTTTCCACGGGGGCCAACATCTCCGCCGCTCCGGTTTCATCGGCTTCCCAAAGCGCAACTGTGTTGCGAGGCACGGTCACTCTGGTCGACACGAATCGCGGGATGATGGTGCTGCAAGAAGGAGATCATCCGCGCGCGCTCAAACTGGATTCCTTTTCACAACCGCTGCACGCCGGTGACAAGGTGGAAATCGAAGGCCGCGTCTCGCCGTTCTACAAGTCATTCCCCGACTATCCCGACCGCCCTTCCGGACGCGAAATCGCAAGCTCCTTCGAGGCCCCGACCGATTGGGCGAAGCATTATATGACGCGCATGCGGGGATATTTGCGCCCGCCGGCGGACGGCCAATACACGTTTTGGGTGGCCGGTGACGACGAGGCGGAATTATTCCTGAGCACGAACCCGGATCCGGCCAACGCGAAGCAGATTGCCTCCACGCCCCGCGCCACCTGGCCACGAGAGTGGGAGCGTTACCCGCAGCAAAAATCCGAGCCCGTCTTCCTGAAAGCCGGCGAGACGTATTACATCGAAGCGCTCCAGCGGCAATGGCGCGGGCACGATTGCCTGGCGGTGGCGTGGCAAGGGCCCGGCATCGAACAGAACGTAATCGATGGACGTTACTTGAGCCCCTCGCCCAGCGTCACGGCCGCCGTGACAAACGGCATCGTCCGGGAATATTGGACGAACTTTTTTCTCACGACCCTCTCGATGCTCACTCCGGAACCTGAAAAGCGAGCGGCGAGCATGCATCTGCCGAAGCTGAAAATATTGGAGCGCGACAGTTTGCCGGAACCGGACCCGGTGCGCATCGGTGAAGCCTGGGGCAACACCAACGATTATCAATGGGTGGAAGTGGAGGGCCGGTCCACCTTCGTGGCAAACAACAACGGTCAACTGACACTGGAACTCACGAATCTCGATGGCCGAATGACGGCGCACGTGTTTGATTGGGGAACCAATTCGATCGTCGCATTGGAAAACCGGCGGCTGCGGTTGCGCGGCGTTTGCGAGAGCGTGGCCGGTGATGATGGAGAATCAATCGCGGGCACGCTCTGGGTCCCGGGCCGCCAGCAGATTGCGCTGCTCGATTTCACAAACCGCGATTGGAACGGTTCCGAGCCGGTGCCGATGTTCGATTTGGTCCCCTCGAATCCGAATCTGGCATGGGGCCGAAAAGTCCTGGTGCGCGGCACCATTCTCGATCATACCCCCGACTCGCCATCGCTCGAAGTGCAGGGTGACGACAGCTTTTGCGGTTACATCTCCGATGACGGCACGAATTGGACACAAGTCGGCGTTCCGGTTTCCATTTCCATCAGCAACTCGATTTACCTCGGAGCCGCCGTGACCTGCATGGCGAATTATTCGATGCCGTCCGCGACGTTTGACGAGGCCGAATTTGTGTCCGGCACCAATCGCTTGAAGACCGCCGGCTTCGAAGGTCCGCAATACCGCAACGCCACATTTTCCATCCAGGCGGGTTCCGGCGGCATCGATGATACGGAGGAAAAATGCGATTTTCATTTCAAGTCACTGCCGGATGAAGGCGAAATCGTGGCGCGTTTCAAAAACTTTCAAGGCACCCACGTTTCGGACCGGGCAGGCATCATGTTCCGCGAATCGCTGGACGCAGTCTCGCCCTCCGTGTCCTTGATGGTGACGCCTGAATCGAAAATCACGCTGCAATACCAGACCCCGGGCGCAAGTTCGCGCACCGTCTCGCTCGTGCTGAATCGCACGCCGCGATGGATGAAACTCGTCCGGCGGCGGCATCGTTTCGTGGTGTTGCCGCGGCAAAACGAAGAGTTCGCCCCGCATCAATCCGTCGAAATCGTCGGCCATTTAACGTGGCGCAACAATTTGCCCGTTTTGACGGAAGCGTACCTGCGACAGGTATTGAGCCCGGAGACGCCCGTGGAAAAATTGCTGGAATCATCAAAGCCGCAATTCGTCCAGATCAAGGATTTACCTTCCGAATCCGAAGAAGGTTTGCCCTACGCGAGCCATTCATTCCGGATTCGCGGCGTGGTGACATTCAGCGACCGCGTGCTCAACCGGACGCTGCTTTTCATGCAGGACGATTCGGGCGGCGCGCAAGTGCGCGTCCTGCCGGAGTTGTTCCAGTTCAAGCCGCTTGAAGCCGGCCAATTTGTCGAGGCGGAAGGCGCCATCAAATTGACACGCGGCGCGCCGCCGTTCGGCGTGCAATCGGCAACGGTTTTGGGTCTCGGCCAAATGCCCGCACCGGCGCCCTATCCCGATCGCTCGTTCGCCGCCGATACCGAAGGCCAATGGGTGCAGGCCGAGGGAATTGTTCGGACGCTCAATGACGACGGCACGCTGTTGCTCATGGAAAAAGATGGCCCGGTCAAGGTGTGGTTGAAGGACACCCCGGCCAGTTCGCTGGAACGCTATGTCGATGCGCTCGTGCAGGTGCGCGGCGTTTATTCCCGGCGTATTCAATCGGATCCAATGATGCTGGTGCCCTCGCTGGATTATGTGCAGGTGAAAGAATCCCCGCCCGAGAACCCCTTCATCATTCCTTCGTTCGCCATCAATCAAATCGGCACGTCCGACGTCAATCCGCAGACGTTGCATCGTTTGAAAATCACGGGCGTGGTGACATATCGCGACGAAAATTTGTTGTATGTGCAGGACGACACCAGCAGCGCTTCGGTGCTGACGACGGCTGCGAATGCGGCGGAGGTCGGCGATCGCGTCGAAGCCATCGGTTTCCCGCAACGACGCGCCGGTGCGGTGACATTGACCGAAGCGCAAGTGCGCAAAACCGCCCGCGGCAAAGCGCCGGTGCCGTCCGTCTTGGCGCTGAACAATGTCACGGAGGAACGCTTCAATGGCATGGTCGTGCGGCTCGACGCAATTTTGTTGGAACAAAAAATTCGCGAAGGCCAGCAATCGTTGGAGTTGCAGGCGGGGCAACTGGTTTTCCAGGCGGTGCTGGGAACGAATGCCGGGCGGTTGAACACTTTTCCAGTCGGCAGCCGCGTGCGCGTCACGGGCATCCATCGCGTCCAATTCGCCAACCACATTAACGCTCGCACCAGCCAGCAGGATAACTCGATGCCGGCCACCGTGGACGTCTTATTGCGCAGCCCCGCGGATGTCGTGTTGCTCCAGCGGCCGCCGTGGTGGAATTGGAAATACACCGCCGGACTCAGCACCGTATGCGCGGTCATTTTTGCGGTATCATTCATTTGGATTCGCACGCTGCGCCGCCGCGTGGAGGAACGGACGCGCGAATTGAAAGCCGCCATGGCGCGGTTACAAAAAGAAACCGAAACCTCGGCCACGCTGGTCGAACGCGACCGTCTTGCGGGCGAAATTCACGACAGCCTTGAGCAGGGTTTGAGCGGCATCATGATGCAGTTGGACGGCGTCGATTCCAAATTGAACGAAGACTCGAACGGCGCACGGCATTTTCTTGAGATGGCTCGCAACATGGTCCGGTTCAGCCGCGCCGAAGTGCGGCACAGCCTTTGGAACCTCGAATCCGAACTGCTTTCCAAGGGAGATTTGGGCGCGGCGCTCACGGAAGTGG
>DASZPR010000776.1:0-3223 GCA_035550235.1 Verrucomicrobiia bacterium
CCCCACCCACCTAACGAGAAATTTTTAGAAGATTAACGATGCCCGCCGCCCCCATGGAAACCACCGCCACCGCCGAATCCACCGCCACCCATGTGAAATCCGCCCCCGCCCATTCCACCGTGGAAGCCGCCTCCGACAGGACCGCCGTGAAAACCACCGCCCACGGTGCCGCCGTGGAATCCTCCGCCAATTGTGCCACCGTGAAATCCGCCGCCAACCACTCCTCCACGGAAACCACCGCCGACTGGCATCGAATGAAATCCACCTGTCGAAACCGCACCGTGGAAACCACCACCAGTCACACCCCCGTGGAAACCACTCGACACACCACCATGGAATCCGCCCGGCGTGCCCGCGTGAAATCCACCACCGTGAAAATCGCCACCATGGAATCCGCCGTTGTGAAAACCGTCGTGGACATGGAAACCGTCATGGACAAACCCGCCATGCGGGAAGAAACAGCCGTGCGCGAAAAAGACTCCGTTGAACCAGCACGGAAATGGATAGAAGAACGGGCTCGCATAATATCCGCTGTAGTAATAGGTCGGATAATAGGGATACGGGCTGCCGTAATCTCCACCGATATAGGTGACCGTCGAACCGGGCTGCGTGGCGTAATCAGAACCATCCGAACCCGCGGGCGTATTGGGCGGCGTCTCGGTAATCACCGGCGCCTCGGCTGGCGACGTGTTGGAATCCGGCGCCGCCGCCATCGCCGCAGCATGAGCCTGTTCGCGTATTTCAGCACCACGTTCAAGCATGGCGGTCACCACGGGGGTAGGAATGCCCAGGTCCCGCAGCTTGATGATTTCGTCCGCCGACGGCTCAAACGGCCCGGGAGAATTCTTGATGAACGACAAAATAATCGATTGATCCACGCCGGATTTCGCGAGAGAAACAACCTCGTTGATCCGACCGGAAAACTGAGGAGCAGCGCTGGCCGGAACCGCGCTGGCGGTATCGTTCGGTTGAGTGGGATTAGGCTCAATCGCGCGCGCGGCAAGACCGGAACTGGCGACCATGCCGCAAAGGACAAAGAGTGGGAAAAACCGCGTCTTCATAACCATTTGACGTTCCGAACAGGTTCAATATTCGGAAAAATTCGTCTGAATCAGAGTACATCTGAAATGCTTGATTTTCAAGGAGAGAATCGTATTCCCCCTCACGCTTCCTGCAGCTGCAACTTATGCCTTTTGCTCTCCTCCACCACCCGTTGCTCTGCCTCGCGCGGCATTTCCTCGTAATGACTGAATTCCTCCGTATGCACCCCGCGCCCGCCGGTCAGCGACCGCAACGTGCTCGAATATCGATACAATTCCTTCGCCGGAACGTGCGCCTTGATCACCTGGAAAGTGCCGTCCGTATCCATGCCCTGAATTTTTCCACGCCGGCTCGAAAGGTCGCCCATCACCTTGCCCATGAACTCCTCCGGCACACGAATCTCTACCAAATCAATCGGCTCCAGCATGCACGGCCTCGCCGCCGCAAACGCCTCCTTAAACGCAAAATATCCCGCGATCTGAAACGCGATGTCCTTCGAATCCACTGGATGCATTTTGCCATCGTAAAAATCAATCTTCAGGTCGACCACACGATAGCCCGCCACAATGCCCTCCTCACACGCGCGATTCACGCCCTTCTCCACCGATGGCACAAACACGCGATCCACATTCTGCCCCACAAGCGATTGCGTAAACTCCACGCCGGTATCGCGCGGCTTCGGCTCGATCCGCATCCACACCTCGGCAAATTGCCCCGCGCCGCCAGTCTGTTTCTTGTGCCGGTATTTCGATTCACCACGCCCCTTGATCGTCTCGCGATAACGCACCCGCGGCTCGTGCAATTCCACGTGAACCCCATAACGCCGCCGCAAACGCTCCGCAATGACCTCCAGGTGCAACTCCCCTTGCGCGGACAAAACTGTCTGGTGCAATTCCCCATCGACGTGATGCAAAAACGTAGGATCCTCATGATGCAATGCCTGCAGGCCGGACGCAATTTTGTCCTCCTCGCCTTTGCTTGTGCTTTTCAACGCTGCGTGAATATTCGGCTTCGGATAAACCACTTTCGGCAGCGATACTGGCCGCTTCGCGCTGCACAGCGTATTGCCCGTGTGCGTGTCTTTCAATTTCACCACCGCACCGATATCCCCCGGCCCCAGCGTCGGAACCGTCTCGCGGTTCTTGCCGTTGAGAATATAAATCTGCCCAATCTTTTCCGTGGTGCGACGATCCGTATTGTATAACTCCGATCCAAATTTGACATGACCGGAATAAATGCGAAAAAAAGACAACTCACCAAACTGCACCTCACTCATCGTTTTAAAAACGTAACAGACCGGCTCGGCATCGTGCAGCGTCACCTCCACTTCCTTACCGTTCGCGTCATGTGCCGTCACCTTCTCCCGATCCACTGGCGACGAACCATACTTCGCGATGAAATCCATCAATCGCGCCACACCGATGTTGTTTTCGGCAGATGTGCAAAACACCGGCACGAACGATTGTTTCTGCACCGCCGCGTGCAGCCCGGCGCGCAATTCCTCTTCGCTGAGCGTCCCTTTGTCCATCCACTTTTCCATCAACGAATCATCCGCTTCGGCGATGTATTCAATCAATTCCTTGTGCAATGCCGTCACGCGTTCTGCCAACTCACCCGACGCCGGCGTCTCGGTGAACTTTCCGCTTTTATCCCTGGCGTACGTGATCACTTCGCTGCGAATCGTATCCAGCAATTGATTGAAGCCCGGCCCAGGATTGATCGGCAAACTAACGGGAAAAATCCGTGCGCCAAAATGTTCGCGCAGTTGCTCCATCACACTCTCAAATTCCGCACCCTCTTTATCGAACGCGTTGATGACGATCATTTTTGGAATATCATCCTCCGTCGCGTATTTCCACGCCGCATCCGTTCCGATGCTCACGCCGTGAGCTGCATTGACAACGATGAGCGCAAAATCGCCGACGCGCAACGCGCCCAGACCTTCGCTGATAAAATCCGCATAGCCGGGGCAATCGAGGATATTGAATTTCTTCCCGAGCCACTCGAGATGCATGAGGGTCGCCGACACGGAAATCTGCCGCTGCTTTTCGCTCTCGTGATAATCCGAAACGGTGGTGCCGGCCTGGATGTTTCCCATGCGATTGATGACACCCGCGCACGCGAGCATCGATTCGCTGAGCATGGTTTTTCCGGAAGAAGCGTGACCGACGATGGCGAAGTT
>DASZPR010000777.1:0-2594 GCA_035550235.1 Verrucomicrobiia bacterium
GCTGATGAGCAGCGAAGCGATTTCTCCGGCCATTAACGAGATCGCGAGGCCTTGAAAATCGGGTCGGCCAGAATCGCGCTCGCGCCTACAACGACGGCGAGGGCGGTCAATAGCATCGGACGGAAACGCACTGCGCCGGCGCGTTATTCGATGAAGTCGACCAGAATAATTGAATTCCGCACCACGATGCCGAGAGCAAAAACGGCAGGGCCATCATGACAATCAAGAGCGTGAGCAAGGAGCGGAACCATCCCGTCATCAGGATGAAGATCAAGACCAGGCACGCGGCAAAGGCGATGCTGAGGGCTTTAGAAAACATGAAGGCAGACAGTTTGCGATGCCTGGGCACCGCCTGTCTGCTCTCATGTTTTCTAGATTTCGTAGCTGCGCGCGTCGTTGTCCGCGAGGTTTTCGTTCGGGGCCGCCGGTTGCTCGTAAAATAATCGGACCTCCGCTTTTTCCGGCAGAAGCTGGCGTGCGCGGGTCAGGGCGCGCTTGGTTGAAATGGTGGGATTGGCTTCGGCCGGGAAGATGTTCTCCTCGCCGATTTGTTTGAGAACGCCGCTTCGGCGAAACACCCGGATGACGTCCTGGCTGCAACCGCTGATGAGCAAGTGGCGGCCGGTTTTTCTGAGATAATCGTGCAGTGATTCGAGCGCCATCATGGTGGACGCATCCAGGTGCCGCGCATTTTTCATGCGGAGAATAAAGATGCGGATGTTCTCATCCTCAGCCTGCTGCCGCACCTGGCTTTGGAACAACTCGGCGGCGCCAAAGAAGAGTTCGCCTTCCACGTGAATGATCGAGATCTGGGGATTGGGCCGCTTCGTCCGGTCCGACAACTCGGCCAACTGTCCGCTTTCATTGAAGGTATATTCGGCGAGGGTGGGCGTGCTGGTTTTTCGCAAAAACAAGGCGAGGGCGGTGCCGATGCCCACGTAAATCGCGGTGTCCAATTTCAGAAACAGGGCGGAGCCCAGGGTGGCGAAAAACACCACGGCATCCGAGTGTGTGGAATGCGTCGCAATGCGAATCTGGGGTCGATTGATCAATTTGTAACCGACACGCATCAAATGGGCCGCCAATGCCGGCACCGGGATGTAGTTGAACAAGGGTGTCAGGAACAACAGGATGAGCAACACCACTACACTGCTCAATATGGACGAAAGTTGCGAGGCCGCGCCGCTCTGGTAATTGACCGCTGAACGGGTGAATGAGGAGGAGCCGGGCGGCAATCCGAAGAGGCCGGCGGCGAGATTTCCCGCGCCCATGCCCATCAATTCCTGATTCGAGTCCAGGTGCTGCCCGCTTTTGGCGGCCAACGAAGTGGTAATGGCGGAGGCTTCGAGCATTCCGATAATCGCGATGGCGACCGCGGTGCCGGCCAGATTGTAAAAGATCGCATACTGCTGGTTTAAGGGAGGGAAATGAGTCAGCGTCGGCAACATGACCGAAAGAGCACCTTCATCCTTCACCAATCGAAAAGGAATGGCGGGATGGAAAAATGCAAAGACGCGGGCGGCAATTCCCAGGAAGGCCAGGCCGATCAATGCTTCCGGCCATTTGGGTCGGAAGCGTTTGATTCCCTCGAAAATCCCCAAGGTCAGCAGCGCGATGGCGATCGCCCAAATCGAAAGGTTGCCGGACAGCGCGGCCCGCGCGAAATCTTCAAACGTTTGCAATAAACTTTCGCCGGGCAGGCTGGTGAATCCCATCCCGTTGCCAAACTGGCTGACGATGAGCAGCAAACCAATGGCACACGTATAACCGACCACCACCGCGCGGGAAATGAACTTGGTTACCTCTCCGAAGCTGAAGAGGCCGGCGATGAATTGAGTAATGCCAATCAACAGGGCCAGGAAGGCGGCAAGCTGCAGTTTGTGCAGGCCAAGATCCGCGTTGGCGTGGATGGTGGCGGCGGTGATGAGAGAGACGGAAGTGGTCGGACCGAAAACGTGGTGATGCGAGGAAAAGAACAAGGCGCTGACAAATCCCCCGACCACCACGGATAGAACCACGGTCATCGGCGGCAGGCCGAGAATCAGCGCGAATCCTATGGCCTGGGGAATCGAAACCAGCGTGAGGGTGGCGCCGGCTATTAAATCGTGGTGCAGCTTGTCCCACGAGTAGTGGCGAAATTCCTGCACGAAAGGAAAGCGAACCCGTGGACGCGGCAGTGGCACGCCCCAAGCCATTTTTTGTGACGGCGTCCTCACGTGGATTTGGCGAACCTGAATTTCATCGTCAACAGCACGAACATATCGTTCACGCGCGGCCGACGCAACCCAGTGGCAGGAAGGTCATGATAACGCTTATGGATTGTGGTTTTCCACCGGCGGACTGAATCGGCTATCCACGACCTCACTATGCGGGCCAATTGGAAGCGGGTTCCAGCGATACGTCCAGGTTTCCGTGACGGGCCGGTTTGTGCCACGCAGAGTGCAATCCAGATCCACCGGGGCAGAATTCCCGCCCGGCGGCAGCATCTTCAGGATTACTCGCCAGCATTTCGTATACGGCACGTGGAAGGTTTGCTGTTCCACGGTTGCGCCGCTCGTGCATCTGACGTCAGTTTCCGGCGGATGGTCTTTCGT
>DASZPR010000778.1:0-7985 GCA_035550235.1 Verrucomicrobiia bacterium
AAATCAGGCCGGGGAGCGGGCGCGGAAACGGTTCGCGGCTGGACCCCGGTAAGGTTCTCTTCAAACGCAGCAGACACATTCATACTCTGCGAATCTGTTACAATACTGTCAAAGTTTTATTACCCGAAACACAACCCGTGCACTTGTGACGCTGGCGAACACCAATTTGTTCAATTCAATCTCGAACGATTCATTTTGGAATAGGAACTTACCGGCCTGAAAAGCCGGAAGAGCAAAGCCCAAGGCTGAGCGAAGTGATGCCTAGGGTTGGATACCGCGAGATATCAGCGCTCTGAAGGAGCGCGAGAGTTGTCCAATTGATGTTAGCGCAACAAATTCCCTTCCGCATGAATAAATTCGTGTAGCCCCCCGCGTCCCGCGGGTTCTTTTCGGCATCTCGCCGAAAAGCCTTATTACATATCACCGATTTCATTTCCGTTTTTCTTCCGCTCGCAAATTTTCGCCTTGCCTCCGCGCCGTTGCCCGCTAGCGTTCCGCCGATGCGATTTTGGAAATATCACGCGCTCGGAAACGATTACATCGTCATGGACCCGAAAGATTTGGCCTCGCCCACTGTTGAGCAGGTCAAAATCATCTGCCATCGAAATTTCGGTGTCGGCTCCGACGGCATTTTGCTCGGGCCGCTTCCTTCGACCAAGGCCCCATTCGGCCTGCGCATTTACAATCCCGACGGCAGCCAGGCCGAAAAAAGCGGCAACGGCTTGCGCATCTTCTCGCGTTATCTTTGGGACCGCAAACTCGTCGCCGACCAGGAATTCGCTATTGAAACCGCCGGCGGAGTCGTGAAATCCACCGTCTTCGACTCTGGCAAAATGGTCCGCGTCGAAATGGGCAAAGTCACTTTCTGGAGCAACGAAATCCCCGTCAACGGCCCGCGCCGCGAAGTCATTAACGAAAAAATCACCGTCGGCGGCGAAACCTTCACCTTCTGCGCTGCCGGCGTCGGCAATCCCCATTGCGTAGTGGTAGGGCGCGCGCCTGGGAGCGCCGGCGTCCCGCCGGCGAGTGCCGTAGCACTCCCCGAAATCAACGAAGCCCTCGCCAAACAATTCGGCCCGTTGCTCGAAACACACACGAACTTCCCCAATCGCACGAACGTGCAATTTCTAAAAATCCTCGATCGCAATAATATCCAGATCGAAATCTGGGAACGCGGTGCCGGTTACACCCTCGCCTCCGGCAGCAGCAGCAGCGCTGCCGCGGGCGTCGCCCACAAACTCGGCCTCGTCGACCGCTCCATCACCGTCCACATGCCCGGCGGCAAACTCGCCATCGAAATCGGTAAAGACTTCGACATCCTCATGACCGGCCCCGTGACCAAAGTCAGCGAAGGCACCCTGAGCCAGGAAATCTTCACCGCCTCACTCCCACTGTAGCTCGCGCGTTCGTAGCCGCCGACGTAAGGAGGCGGATTCAACAATCCCAACGCTGGATTAAATCGCAGAACGAATGGCCTTCTGAAAGCGCGATAAAGTTTCACCCTCTCCTCAAGGGAGAGGGCAGGGGTGAGGGGGAAGGCGACACAACCACGCATTGGTGGCCGAGTTTGGATTGCGCAAAAATTCTATTCCTTTCCTCGAAACGTCCAATGCCACGGCTCATACGCCACTCCTAGCTTATTGTCCCGCGGATACGTCATCGTAAATCCAAACTCACCCGCACGCCTCACCAACCACTGAAACACCGAAGTGTTCTCAAACTCCTCTTCCAGCACCTTGCACCCCGGCGTCGTCACATCCACCGTCCTGCCCGTATGATGCTCGCTAAAACCGGGCAGGGCGCTCACGCGTAAAATCTGCTCCCACGACTGCCCCGCCGCCAGCTTCCGCTGAATGATCTGTTTCTGGTAATCCACACTCCGAAACGCCGAAACGAGTTGCAAAATTTCCCCATCCCGTTCCGCCCCAACCTTCATTTCATTCCACGCCGCCGCAGCCTCCGGCGTCAGCCGTTGTTCCCGCCCATAAATATCCAGCCCGACGGAAACCAATTCCGTTGCTTCCAAAAACGGCCGCCGATTCGAGCGTGGGGGAGCACCTAATTCCCGAATCATTTGTTCAATGCGCAGGTCGTAATCGTCCATGACTCACTGTAGCAACAAAGCCCTCGCATCATCCAGTGTATCCATTTAAATCTCGACATTTCTGTCGATCTCGGAATAATGGTAAAGGTTAAGGCAGGTAGCATCTTGGGTATTCAACAGGAATTTTTAACCCGATCAAAACATGTTTAACTCTCTTTTTGCAAAAGAAGTTCAGTCCGTTTTTGATAAGAGCGAGGCTGCAGCCAATCAGAACAACGGCCCATTTCCATCGCCGGCGGATTGGCGGGACCAGGTCATTTATTTTCTAATGGTGGATCGTTTCAATAACCCAAAACAGAAGCCGATCCACCAACCCTATGACGACCCCAGTTTCGGAGGGTATCAGGGAGGCACCTTTGAAGGCATAAAGCAGCAACTTCCATATATCAAAAGTCTTGGGATCGGCGCGATTTGGCTCAGCCCGGTTTTGAAGAATCTCCCATGGGATGACGGCTGTTACCACGGCTATGGAATTCAGGACTTTCTTCGCGCCAATCCCAAATTTGCCACGGTCGCTGCCAATGCCGACGACGAACTCCGTTCCCTCGTCGACGCCGCCCATGCAGCGGGGCTTTACGTCATTCTGGACGTCGTCCTTAACCACACAGGGGACGTTTTCGCTTACAACGGAAATGCTACAGCCAGCTTCTCGCCCGCTCCATACCCGGTCCAATGGCGGAATGCAAAAGGAGTCGCCAATTCTTCGTGGCCTGACGTCTCCGCTGTACCCAGTCCTTCCACTGATTCAATCGTGTGGCCTTCGGAATTTCAAAGAAACGATTATTTCCGCAGACAAGGAAAGTGCCAGGGAGACAGCACTACGGGCGATTTTGAGAGCCTGAAGCAATTGGTGACCGAGAACTTGGATGTGCAACGCTTTTTGATCCGCGCGTATCAATATGTGATCGCGAGATATGATGTTGACGGCTTTCGAATCGACACGTTGCGTTACCTCAAAAATAATCTCGCTCAGGTGTTCGGCAACGCCATCCGCGAATACGCTCTGGTCCTTGGCAAGAAAAACTTTTTCACCTTCGGTGAAATCCTCGACAACGATCCCGAGTCGGACTTCGTTAATTTTATCGGCCGTGACACCCGGCTCGGCGATGATGGCAATGCCCCTGTTGGAGTTGATGCCGCACTGGATTATCCTTTGTATTCCACACTGGTCAGCACCCTGAAGGGATTTGCGCCTCCGTCTTCGGTTGTCGGGATGTATAACCGTCGAAAACAGCTCGATCAGTTTGTCCTCAGTTCCCATGGAGACGCTTCTCGATATTTTGTGACTTTCCTGGACAACCATGACATGAAGAAACGGTTCCGGTGGATTGAACCAGGGAACCCAAATCAATTTGACGACCAGGTGACGATGGGGATCGCCTGTCTTTACTCCCTTCCCGGAATTCCATGCATCTATTACGGAACCGAACAAGGGCTTCACGGCTGGAGCCCCACGGGACAGGACGATCCGGCGGTGAGAGAAGCCCTATGGGGCATCGCGCCCACTTTTCCCAAGACAACGTCCTTTTATCTGGAGATGCAAAAGATTGTCGCCGTACGAAATGCCCAACCGGCTTTGCGATATGGCAGATTTTATTTTCGCCCAATTTCGGGAGATGGATTTAATTTCGGCGTCTCCACATTTTCAAACGGCATTCTTGCGTGGTCTAGAATCCTAAATGATGAAGAGGTGATAGTTGTCGCCAATACAGACGCCGCTACTCCGCGCGCAGTGGACGTTATTCTGGACGCGAATCTGAGCGCAGCCGGTCAAAATTTGCAGATCCTGTACAGCAATAAAAAAACGCCCACCCCACCCAATCCCGTCCGCTTCCTTCCACAAGCCTCCGTGAACGAAGTAAATGGGGCCACCGGAACTGGTCCCCTCAACGCCGCGCGAGTCACACTTTTTCCCATGGAAGTCCAGATTTTACGAGTTTGAAGGAGCAATCAATCCGCGCCGGTCGATTGGTGGCATTCATTTGACATCCATGTTATAACCATCGTCAGGAGGAGGGCAGAAAGGGCAATGAAGGCTAACGAAAATACCTGCTCGATGCGAGTCAGCCATCGATGCCGGCAGTATCACGACATCCATTCGAACTGTTGGATCTTGAGCAACTCCGATTCTTGCCTTTCTCCTTCCATGAAAACCAATTCCAAGCCGTTCCAATCGATTCAAACCTTTAAAAAGATCATTTTTAATATTAGGTGATCCAATTTATCCTTTTTACGACACCAATCAACCCGTCGCCAGCTCGGCAGAGCCGCTAAATTTTTGCCAAAATCTGACTGGCCAAACCGGCCTTCCTCTACGATTGTATGGGCCGGTTTGGCGCACTTGAAGAATGCCTTACCAAGGAAATTAGATGTTTACAGGAACCTATACTGCAATTGTGACGCCGTTTAAAAACGGCAAAATCGACGAAGCCGCGTTCGAACGCCTGATTAAAATTCAAATCAAGGCGGGCGTGGATGGCATTGTGCCCGTTGGCACCACCGGCGAATCGCCCACCGTCGATAACGAAGAACACCTTCACATTATCGCGCTCGCCATCAAGTTCGCCGCCGGCAAAGTCAAAATCCTCGCCGGGACCGGCGCCAACGCCACCAGCGAAGCGGTTCACCTGACGCAGGAAGCCGAAAAGCTTGGCGCCGATGGTTCCTTGCAGGTCGCGCCCTATTACAACAAGCCCACGCAGGAAGGGCTGTTCCGACACTTCCGCGAAATCGCGCGCAATACCAAATTGCCCTTGGTGCTCTATAGCATTCCCGGCCGTTGCGGCATCGAGATCGGCGTTGATACCGTCAAACGTCTCGCCGAGTCATGCAAGAACGTCGTCGGCATCAAAGAAGCCGGCGGCAGTTGCGACCGCGTCAGCCAATTGCGTGCGGCCTTGGGCTCGCGCTTCGAAATCCTCAGCGGCGATGATTCGCTGACTGTGCCGTTTATGTCCGTCGGCGCGCAAGGCGTCATCAGCGTCGCCTCCAACGTCATCCCGCGCGAAGTCGCGCAGATGGTCCGCGCCTACGCTTCGGGTGACCTCAAAAAAGCTCAGCAGCTTCACCAGAAATTTTATCCCATCTTCAAGGATTTGTTTATCGAAACAAACCCAATCCCGGTGAAAGCCGCTCTGGTCATGATGGGCCAGATCGAAGAAGAGTACCGCCTGCCACTCGTGCCCATGGCCGCGAAAAATCGCGAAACCCTGCGCGCGACGTTGAAGAGCTGCGGCGTTTTAAAATGAAAAGTGATGAAACGTAAAACGTAAAACGTGAACTCAATTTCACGTTTCACGAATCACGTTTCACGTTTCTTATGACCAAAATCATCATCACCGGTTCCAAAGGCCGCATGGGCCAGGCGCTCGTCAATTGCGCTTCGAAAATTCCCGAACTGCAAATCGCCGCTCAAGTTGACAAGAACGACAACCTCGCTGCGGTTATTGAAAAGTGCGACGTCGTCATCGACTTCAGCTTCCACAACGCCACGTTGGAGGTCGCCGAACTTTGCGCCGCGCACAAAAAAGCACTGGTCATTGGCACCACTGGCCATTCCGATGCCGAACAATCGAAGATCAAGGAATTCAAATCCAAAATCCCGATGGTCTGGTCGTCGAACTATTCCACCGGCGTGAACACGCTGTTCTGGCTCACCCGCAAGGCCGCGGAAATCCTCGGGCCCGCCTTCGATTTGGAAGTGGTGGAAATGCACCATCGACTGAAAAAAGACGCGCCGAGCGGCACCGCGAAATCACTCGCCGAAATTCTGGCCGAGGTTCGCAAGCAGCAGCTTGAAGAAGTCGCGCGCCACGGTCGCGTCGGCATCGTCGGCGAACGCACTTCATCCGAAATCGGCATTCACTCCATCCGCGGCGGCGACGTCGTCGGCGACCACACGGTCATGTTCGCCAACACCGGCGAGCGCCTCGAACTCACGCACAAGGCCTCGAGTCGCGATACCTTCGCGAACGGCGCGTTGCGCGCTGCGCTCTGGGTCGTCAAACAAAAACCCGGCCTCTACGACATGCAGGATGTGCTGGGGCTGAAATAGTTTGTGGCCATCGCCTACATCGCTCTCGGATCCAACCTCGGCGACTCGCGGGGAACTGTCCTGCGAGCGATGGAACGATTGCAGGAATTTTCCGACCAGCCCTTGGCGAAATCGTCACTGCTCGAAACCACACCCATCGATTGCCCGCCCGGCTCACCCAACTTCGTCAACGCCGTCGTTGGCCTCATCCCGCGTCCCGACGAGACACCCGAATCCCTGTTGGCAAAATTGCAAAAGCTCGAATCCGAATTCGGTCGCACGCCAAAAAAAGTCCTGAACGAAGCCCGTCCCTTGGATCTGGACCTCATCGCCTTTGGCAACGAAGTTCGCTCCACCTTTCAATTGACCCTCCCGCACCCGCGCGCCCAGCTACGCCAATTCGTCCTGCAACCTCTGAGTGAAATCGCACCCGACCTGATATTGCCGGGGCAGGTCATGCCGGTTTCCCAACTGTTGCGGCAATTGACTTCTGCCGAAATTGTCCGAAAGTTAACTTAATTGGGTTTCCCGATGAAATTGCCGCCAATAATCCTGGCTTCCGCTTCACCGCGCCGTTCTGAATTGCTGCGGCAAATCGGCCTCGAATTCAAGGTTGTCACCAGCGACACACCGGAAATCCACGATGGCGAATTGACCGCACGCGAAATCGCGCAGGTCAATGCCTATCGCAAAGCACGGAACGTCGCCAAGAAACATCCCGACGCTCTGGTCTTAGGCGCGGACACTTTGGTCTATCTCGAAACGCTTCTCATGGGGAAACCTGGCAGCCTTGAGCACGCCTACCAAATGCTCGAACAACTGCAGGGCCGCACCCACGAAGTTGTGACCGCCGTCTGCCTCCTCAATCTTCGAAATCATCGTCAAAGAATTTTTACTGAAGTCACCAATGTAACTTTTCGCCTGCTCGATGCCGTCGCCATCCGCCGTTATCTCGCGAAAGTGAATCCTCTCGACAAAGCCGGCGCCTATGCCATTCAGGAAGAAGGCGATTTGATTGTCGAAAAAATCGCCGGTTCCTACACAAACGTTGTCGGCCTTCCTGTAGAACGGCTTCAAACCGAATTGCGGGCCTGGGCCTGTTAATCGGCACTAATCAAAATATGTCGATTAAAGGACAAGATTGGTGCAGTCTTGTACACGCACAACGATATCTTCATTGCATTAATAATGACAACCAACGCAAAAGCGACTCCCCGGCAAGCCAATGAGTTCAATCACGCTTAAACCGAGGAAGAAAACTCCGGCCTCCCCGGCGAAAACAGCCCAAATGCCGGCAGGCGAATTGACTTTTCGCCAGCGGTTTCTGGACGCCTGTCATTGCCGTCCAGTGGATCGCCCGCCAGTGTGGCTGATGCGCCAGGCAGGCCGAGCGCTCCCGGAATATCGCAAGCTGAAGGAAAAATATACGTTCCTGCAACTGGTCCAGAACCCCGAGCTTGCGACCGAAGTCACGCTGCAGCCGGTCCGTCGATTCGGTTTCGATGCCGCGATTCTTTTCAGCGACATCCTCGTTATTCCGGAAGCCATGGGCCAGCCGTATCGTTTTCGCGAGACCGGCGGCATCGAGATGGATTTTACCGTTCGCGCCAAAGCCGACGTTGACCGCTTGTCCGTCGACCAGGTCTTGAAAAGACTTCAATACGTCGACAAAGCCCTCCGCTTGTTGCGCAGGGAACTTGGCGCTCAACGCGCCTTGATTGGTTTCTCGGGTTCACCATGGACGCTCGCAACGTTCATGATGGAAGGCGGCAGCGCCGAAAAATACACCCGCGCGCTTGCTCTCTTTCGCGAAGATCCAAAGACGTTTCGCGCGCTGGTCAAAAAATT
>DASZPR010000779.1:0-1796 GCA_035550235.1 Verrucomicrobiia bacterium
AAAACTTTTCTGGCCGGAAATCAACCAGCCCATCATGCCGAGAGTTCGTGTTGTGGCGGCCACGATCACCACGGCGACGCCGACGTGAAGCCGTCTTCCACCGCGAAGTATTATTGCCCGATGTGCCCCGGCGTGGAGTCGGATAAACCCGGCGACTGCCCGAAATGCGGTATGGCACTGGAACGAAATGTGGCGGCGGTCGCCCCCGCAGCGGGCAAGGTTATCTACACTTGCCCAATGCACCCGGAAGTTCAGCAGGATCATCCGGGAAATTGCCCGAAGTGTGGCATGGCGTTAGAGCCGAAAACGGTGTCGGCAGTCGAGGAAGAAAATCCTGAACTCACCGACATGACGCGGCGGTTCTGGATTGGCGGGGCGCTCGCACTGCCAGTCTTTCTGCTCGCGATGGCGCATTTGATTCCCTCACTTCGCCACGAAAGTTGGATGATGGGGGACACGTCACGTTGGATTCAATTCGTCCTCTCAACACCCGTCGTGTTATGGGCGGGCTGGCCCTTCTTCAAGCGCGGCTGGCGTTCACTCGTCACCTGGCATTTGAATATGTTCACGCTCATTGCCATTGGCGTCGGCACGGCTTATTTGTTCAGCGCGGTGGTGATGCTCGCGCCCGGCGCATTTCCCAATTCATTCGCACCGGACGGCAAGGTCGGAGTTTATTTCGAGGCGGCAGCGGTGATCGTTGTGCTCGTGCTGCTGGGCCAGATGCTCGAATTACAGGCGCGCAGCAAAACCGGCAGCGCCATCCGAGCCTTGCTGAACCTTGCGCCCAAAACCGCGCGCGTGCTTCAAGACGGCGAAGAACGCGACGTGTCGCTTGAGTCCGTCCAAGCCGGAGTAAAATTGCGCGTGCGCCCCGGCGAAAAAGTTCCGGTGGACGGCGTCTTACTCGACGGGAAGACCTCGGTTGATGAATCCATGATTACGGGCGAGCCGATCCCGGTAGAGAAAAACGTCGGGGGCAAAGTGACCGGCGGCACGCTCAACACCACTGGCAGTTTTCTCATGCAAGCCGAACACGTCGGCAGTGAGACCGTGCTCGCTCGCATCGTTCAGATGGTCGCGGACGCTCAACGCAGCCGTGCGCCGATTCAGGCGTTGGCCGATAAGGTTTCCAGCTATTTCGTTCCGGCAGTAATCGGCGTCGCCGTATTGACCTTCATCGCCTGGGCCTGGTTCGGTCCAGAACCGCGCTTCGCTCACGCCATCGTCAATGCGGTCGCCGTGCTCATCATTGCGTGTCCATGTGCGCTGGGCCTCGCGACGCCAATGTCCATTATGGTCGGTATTGGACGCGGAGCACAAGCGGGCGTGCTCATTCGCAATGCTGAGGCCATCGAAGTGATGGAGAAAGTCACCACGGTCGTCGTGGACAAAACCGGCACGCTCACCGAAGGCAAGCCACGACTCACACAAGTCATTCCTGCCAACGGCATGAGCGAAGATGAATTGCTGATCGCCGCCGCGTCGGTTGAACAAAACAGCGAGCATCCGCTCGCCGCAGCAATTGTTCATGGTGCAAAGGAGCGGAGTGTGAAGCTGCAAAGCGTGGCAGATTTTTCTTCTGTCACCGGTGGCGGAGTGATTGGCAAAATGGACGGACGCGAAATTGCTGTTGGCAAACTAAAGTTCCTGCAAGAGCGCGGCGTCACGGACTTAGGAACTATCGAATCCAAAGCAACGGCGTTGCAGGCGGAAGGACAGACGGCGATGTTCGTGGCCATCAATGGAAAAGCCGCCGGAATTCTCACGGTATCTGATCCCATCAAGGCATCCAC
>DASZPR010000780.1:0-2248 GCA_035550235.1 Verrucomicrobiia bacterium
GAATGCTTGAGTTGTTCAAGCACGCCGTAGGAGAGAGTAGCCGCCCGCATTCCTCCGCCGGAAAAGGCGAGCATCAGCAGCAAGTCGTCGGAATTGGTCTGTGGAGCGGAATTCTGAAAACGGTAACCCGTGCGAGGACTAGGGGTCGCAAGGCGCGCATTCATTGGATAATGCGCGCAACCGCCGGCCAATAGCGCAAGGAACAGGAGGAATATTGGACGCTTCAGATGCATACTCAAACAAGGGACTCACAGTGTCCAGGCCAACGCGTGTCCGGAGCGGGATGCCGGACTCCGCCGGCGCATGATGAGCGGCAGCGGTGTTCCGGTGATGGCCTCGGGCCTGGGCCATACGCTGGCTCGAATAATATTGGCAGTGTTGATTAAACCGATGCCACCCTCCTCCAGGCGGAAGGGAACTGTGGGCACCTCGGGCAGGCGCGAAAAGAATTGGCGCTCGTCTTGAACATTGCCGCGAATGACCGCGATGGTCTTCAAATTTACGGTCCAGCCGCCAATGGTGCGTATTTCGACGCGCGAATCGTGCCGATGCACCCGTCCGGGTTCATGCCCGTGAGGCTCTTCCATTCCGGTCGATTCCTCGGGCAATGAGTCTTCCGCCTGTTCAACGAGATCAAACTGACCCACGGGAAGATTCAAGGGGAATTTTAGAGGCATCGGACCCAACGTGCGGGCCCGAATCATGTCGATTCCCTTGCACGGAATCATGCTGGCGCAACCGCGCGAGGTCAGGAGCAAATGTGGCTGGACGAAGAGCCGCGGCGCAGAGAGCAAACGGAGCGCTTCACGGACGCATGTTTCGTCCGTTTGGTAAAACTCCATGGATGTTCCGTCTGCGAAGCGAAGTTCGACAGTGAGGTCAATTGAATTTTTGGTCATAGATGTATTTTTGTTTTGGTTGAGGCTGCGAGTCAGTCGATCAGGCAAGGTTTGACGTGGAATTTATCACGGGCGGAAGTTTGCGATTCCGGCACAACCTGGTCGAACGTGACATGCCGCTCGTAAAAGGCATTGTGGTCGCCCGACAATTTGACGGGCCCGCAGTTAAACCGCGCGAGCAGCGTTTCTTTCTCAATGCGTTTGTTTTTCGTCCTGGTGGCGTTCATAAGCTGAAATTCATGAGGGTGCGTTTATGACACGCCATTCGTTTTCGCGGCGGATCGACCAAAGTGGCGAAGCGCGCAAGATGGGGAACACAGCAGGATGGGCGTTTCGCCAACTGGAAGACGGCAAAACCAATGTCCGTCTACAATGGCGCGCCGGCACACCGCGCAATTTTGCGCTACTTCCTCGTCCAGATGCGACACGCGCGAATTTCCATTCGCGGCTTCATCGGCCTCAATTGTTGGCGGTGGCAAGTTCATAAACGGCAGGTAAAGTTGGGTTCTCTGATTCGCGAATGGTGGGGAAAGAAGAGTCGAGCGCGAGTTGCAGTTGGATCGCCAAATCCGGCGATTTTGCCAGGAATGCGTCGGCCCCCGCGTTCAGGCTCGCGGTCAAAGCCCCGGAGCTGTCGTCCGAGGTCACCATATAAACGACCGGCGGATTAGGCAGCTGCTTCAGCCGGCGGGCGAGTTCCACACCGTCCACGATGGGCATGTGGAGGTCCGTCAAGACCAGCTCGGCGCGCAACGTCGCCGCGGAATGAAATGCTTTCCTCCCGTCCGCGGCTGAACCAACGATCAAAATCCTGGGATGTTTGTCCAGCAGTCTGGCCAGCAAGGCCAGCATGAACGGATCGTCGTCCGCGAGAAATGTCCGGATGAGCCGCCCCGTGAATTTGTGATTGTTCGGCAATTGTAGCCTTTGTGTTTTCATGAATTGGTATTGGTGATCGCGCTTGAGGTACGAACTAAAATCGTAAGGAAGCGCACGGTAACGCAGCGGCTGGCGAAAGCAGTCGCCAGCATGCCCGGTCGCAGACGTGCCCACACACGCATTCCCGCCGTGCGCTTCCTAAATCGTGAATCGCCCCAGACAGTGGTAGCGATAAGAACGGTTTGGACATGGAAGAGGGTTTCATGCTTCAGGGGTAATACGTCGCTGGCGTCGGCAAATTGCCTTGGCAATGGAGTCATACTTCTAAGGCCACTAACCCGACGACCAGTAGCCTTATGGCCATATGAATCCATAGGGCGCAACGTTCGCTCTCAAACGGGGCCGAGTTTGGACGGCACTTGTTCATGCGTTTTTCACTTTCTCCAATGATTCGGCATCGCAGCGCGAAC
>DASZPR010000781.1:0-8384 GCA_035550235.1 Verrucomicrobiia bacterium
TCGCTGCCGGATTCCGCCAGGGCATTCGCCAACGCCACTGTGACGGCTTCCACGCCACCGCGCGGCTTATCCGCCTGCTGTGGATACCGGCTGATCATCACGATTTTCATTTGGCGACGAGTTCTTCAAACGCCATGCGGAACCGGCGAGAAATCGCCGCCACGCTGTGATTGTCCGAGTAATATTTTTTCACCGCGACCGACATCGCGGAATATTCGCTCGTGCCCGGCAACGATTTCAGGTGCGTTACCACTTCCTCAATCGTGGTCGCAACGCGGCCCAAGCCGTTGCGCTGCACAATGCCGTCCGGGTCGAACGTCGTGACGACCGGCATGCCGCTGCTCCACGCTTCAAGGAACGTGGTGGGAAAACCCTCGAGCTTGGAGGTGCAGCAGAGAAGCGTGCAGGTCTGAAATAATTTATTCAATTCCGGCCGCGCCAGACGCCCGTGCACTTTGACATTCGCGACGCTCGTGGCCATCGCCATGACGCCGGCGGCGTAACCGGAGGGTTGGTTCGGCGTGCCGGCCACGTGAAATTGAATTTCGGGGCAACGTTTCGCCGCATCAAGCAGCCATTCAAAACGTTTTTCCGGCATCAACCGTCCGAGCCACAAAACGCTTTTTGCTTTGGGATCGCGAGCGGGAATCTCACCGCTTGTCCCCGCGACGGCCATCGGAATCACCGTCGATTTTAATCCGAGGGCGTCCTCCAAATTTTTCTGCTGTGATGACGTCTGCGAAACCACCAGACCCGCATGGCGGATTCCGTAACGGTAAACCGCCGATTCCAATCGCGCGTCACCAAGTTGTCCGCTGCAATCCCCGTCACTCGCCAGGCAAAAAACAAATTTTGCATTCCGCGGAACGAAGCGCGTGCCCAAGGCGGTCAAACCGGTTTCGCTGCCTGCGCCCATTTGCAGATAGATGTCCGCATCGGCGGTGCGCATCGCCTGCCATAATTTCATCGCACGCGCAAAAGTACGAATCACCTTCACTCCACCCGACGGCGGGTAGCTTTTGAACACGCGCACGCCCTCAAATGTCTGCCCGTCCGCCTGACCGTGATCGAAGGTGATGAGCGACACCTGGCAACCTTCGCGGCGCAATCCTTTCGCCAGAATCGGTAGTTGTGTTTCAATGCCACCGAGATATTGCGGCACCGGTTTCTCCGCAATGTGATCAAAACATTTCAGCCCGATGATGCACACGCGGGGGGCATCGGTAGTGGCACGGGCATCCTGCCCATGTGTTTCCGTTCGCACGGGGGAGACGCCCGCGCCATTATTTTGCGTCTGCGCCGTCTTGAAAATCGGCGCAGCGTGAAAGGCGTGGCTCATTGTGGACGAGCCGCCTGCAACATGTCGCAGACGGATTGCTTCAAAGAGATTCGCGGGCGACAACCGAGCGCCAGCAGTTTCGTGTTATCGCCGCACACGCGGTTTAAATCATTTTTGCGCGAGCGCGCGGCTTCCTGTCGGATACGCTTCGGCGTCGGCGCATTTTTGCGGAACAACTCAACCAAGGTTTTGATGCTTGCGGTTTTTCCCGTGGCGACATTGTAAATCTGGCCGGGCTTGCCTTTTTCGCAGATCGTCCAATACGCCGCGACGGCATCGCGGATATCGATGAAATCGCGTTCGGGTTTGAGATTGCCGACTTTCACTTCGGGTTCGCCGGTGGTGAACTGCGCGCACAATGCCCCGGGCACCAGTGATAATGGTGTGCCGGGGCCGATCAAATTAAACGTGCGCGCGACCATGACCGGAATTCCCATTTGTTTGCCAAACTCGAGAGCGAGCGTCGATTGCGCCCACTTGGTGCGGCCATAAGGACTGTTGCCGCCGGCGGAATGATCCTCGCGAGTTTTTTTGCTCGTAAAATTTGTGTATTCCGCCGCCGAACCCACCGTCACAAATCGAGCTTCCGATTTCGCTGCGGCCAGAGCGTGCAGTAAATTCAACGTGCCGCCCACATTCACACGCCACAGATCCGGTTCCGGCGTTGGCGGCAAGACTCCCGCCAGGTGGATCACATAATCCGGCGTCTGCGCCTCGGCCAATTCGCGGAGCTTCGCGCCATCGCCGAGATCGACCGCGTGATACGCATCGAGCCCGACCGGCGCGTCAGGCCGCAGGTCGAAACCGACCAGGCACAACGATTCGGGAAGCTCTCGCAAAAACCGGATCAGATGCCTACCGGAGAACCCGGCGGCTCCGGTGATCCAGATTCTTTTTTGACGCGCCATTGAGAAAAGCTTCTTCGTTTTGCGCAAACTCTTCCTGAGCCAGCGCGTAGTCATCCATCCGCCCGATGTCCAGCCAGCGGCACTCGTCGCGGAAACATTTCACGCGGCCCTTCGAGCTGTGCACTTTCAAAACCAAATCCGGCATGTCGAGATGCTGGCCTTTGGCGACGTGTTTCATCGCGTTCAGTCCAATCACATTGACGCCCATGCTGACTTCAAAATTGTATTTCGGCTTTTCGCGGTAGCCATCGAACTCGCCGCGTTGGTCGAACTGAATCACGCCGAAATCGATTTTCACTTCACGCGGAAAAACGCCCACGGTGAAGTCCGCTTTTTGCTTTTCGTGAAAGCGGAGCATCGACTGAAAATTCAACGTCGTCAGCAAATCGCCGTTCATGACGATGAACGGGTCCGTGAGATTCGGAATCAATGAGAGCGGTCCGGCGGTGCCGAGGGGCTGTTCTTCCCCGACGTACTCGATGCGCAGGCCGAACTTGCTGCCATCGCCGCAAACGGCCTTGATCAATTCCGCGAGATAGCCGGTGCAGATCGTGACGTCGGTCAAGCCGGACGATGCCAAACGCCGCAACAAAATCTCGATAATCGGTTTGTTGCCGAGTGGTACCAGCGGTTTCGGAAAAACCGCGGTCAAAGGTTTCAGGCGTGTGCCCTTGCCACCGGCAAGAATCACCGCGCGAACGTTTTTAGGTTTATTGGCCATGTGCGGGAAGGTTAAACCACGTAACCACGCGGCTGATAATCCTGCGGGTATTTGCGAATGTGTTCAAGGGTCGCGGCCAGGCCGGCGTCGAGATCCACTTTCGGCGCCCATTCCATGAGTGAGCGGGCTTTGCTGTTGTTGCTGATCAAGCGCTCGACTTCGCTGCCGGCGCGGCGCATGCGCTCGCTCTCCTGCTGCACCTCGAGTTTTTGGCCGACCAGTTTGCCGATTTTTTCCACCAACTCGCGGACGGAGGCACCGTAGCCAACGCCGAGATTGATGGTTTCGCCTTTGACCTTTTCTGAACGCGCCGCCGCGAGGAATCCCGCAGCGGTGTCGGTCACGAAGGTAAGATCGCGAACCGGATCCAGGTTGCCGAGCTTGAGCGACGGGCCTTTGAGCGCCTGCGCAATGATGGTCGGAATGATGGCGCGCTGGCTTTGACGCGGTCCGTAGGTGTTGAACGGGCGGACAATTGTCACCGGTGTTCCAAAACTCAGGAAATAACTTTCGGCGAGCTTGTCCGCGCCGATCTTGGTCGCGGAATACGGCGATTGCCCGACCATCGGGTGTTTTTCATCGATGGGCACGTATTGCGCGGAGCCGTAGGTCTCGCTGGTGGAGGTGTGGAGCAGGCGCGCGACGTTGTGCGCGCGGCAGGCGTCGAGAATGTTCAACGTGCCGATGACGTTCGTTTGCACGTAAGACGCGGGCGCGAGATACGAGTAAGGAATTCCGATGAGCGCCGCGAGGTGGAAGACCCATTCGCAGCCGGCCACCGCGCGCGATACCGAGCCCGCGTCGGCGACATCGCCCGGCACGATTTCGATGTGCTGGCGCGTCTCGGCGGACATCTGCTCGAAGTGCGGCCAGCGTCCGTGCGAGTTGTAGTGGACAAAAGCGCGGACCTCGAACCCTTCGCGAACCAACAGCTCGCAAAGGTGGCTGCCAATAAAACCTGCTGCTCCAGTGACTAAAACACGTTTCGCCATGATTTGATTTAAAGGATTCTACCGTTCTGATTTCGATTAAGGACAAACGCACCGACTCATATACCGGCCATCGTCTCGTGGCCGGAATCCGCATAGGGCATTCCGTCCGTATCGACCGTTGGCTCGGCAAATTCAACATCGTCGTCTTCGGTCTCGCGCTGCCGCTCGCGCTCCATTGAGAGACGCATCGCCACCCCAAGCGCGGCCCACATGCCGACGGCGCTTTCGCGCGGATACAACGTTTGCGCCCCAAAGCTTGCCAGCAACAAACCAAGCAACAAGGCCATCGCCACGCCACCGGCTGCTTCATACAGCACGTCCGTGCGGTCCATAAATAAACTGACGGAACGCTTCAGGCAAACCAGGTAAATCGGGATGATGCACAAAAAACCGATGATGCCGCTATCCAACATGGCTTCAAGATATGCTTCGTGGGGATGCGGGAAGGAGTCGCCCATCGCATCCGCCACGTATGCGGCCAACCCCGTCGTCATCATGGCTCCCCGCCCGTAGCCGAACAACGGCGCTTTTTCGATTTGCTTGATGACCACCGGCCAGACCAGGTTGCGTCCGGAAGTGATTTCCGATTCGTCCTTCTCAACCACGATCCCACCGTGGTCGCCGCCAAACCCGGAGAACATGCGTTCCGCCACACCAGGGACGAACACGACCACGAGCACCGCCGCCAGTGGAACGAGCGGCAAAAGCTTTCTCCATTTCAGGGTGCAAAGAACCAAACCGGTTATGCCCCAGGTCACATATCCGGCGCGACCGCCCGTCAACGCCTGGCCGAACAAGATGACAGCCGCGACTCCGCAAACTCCCCATCTCAGCCATTTCTTCTCGATCAATCGCGAAAAGGCAATCGCCGCCCAACTCCCTCCCGCCAGCATCATTGACATATCCACCCGGTCGTAGCCCACCGACTTTTGAATGATGCGCGCCGCGCGGCCGCTCAATTCGTTTCCATTAAAATCCGGATGGAATCCCATGTAACGGATCGTCTGAACCGCCAGCAGAAAATACAGGACCACGATGACCCCGAGCGCCATCCGGATTCGTTCCCGCGTGCGGCAGCCGTCATAAAACAGCAGCGCCGGAATCAGAAAGCGCATCGAATTGAGGATGAACTCGATGAAAACATCCGTCGCGGTGAATCCGAAATAGTTGGTTGGATGCAGGGCCAGGCGCAAACACGCCACATTGATCGCTATCAAATAAAGCCATAGGGCAATTTTTAGTCCCCGGGGAAACTCCAAAACCGATCCCTCGTGTCGCCGCTGAATCCACCACGCGATGACCACATTGACGATCAGGAGGTTCCACATGTTCATGCCCGGGATGCCCAAGAGGCCGCGAGGCATGTCGTGATGCTTCATGAACGCCATCAATACCACCGCTGCGCACAACGAAGTAAACCAGTTGCGATAGGCGTACCACGAAAAGCCCAGCACCAGCAAAAGGAAAAAAAGAACGCGCAGCGACATTATTCAGACAGGAAAACTATTATCACGACCTACGCCGCGCTCACAACGGTCTGCTTTTCCGCGGCAGCGTGCGTCTTCTCATCCCACTCGATCTGGCCGGTCCAGCCGAAGTGCGGTTTGAAATGAAACGTGTCTTCGGCTTTCAGTTCGCCGATTTTATGCCGCCATTCCGGACGATTGCTCTTGATGTCAATTTGCTCGTAGGCAAAAGGTACCAATTTCAAGTCCGCGGGCGCGAACGCTTCGCGCAAGGTCGGAATCTTCATCGGATCAAAACCCATGAGCCGCGCCGTGGCGCAGTCGACCGACACCGGATTGAATCCGGCGATCATGATTCCCGCCTCAAGCCGGTCCGGAGCTGCCGGGCCGTCCGCCTCACCCGCCACCACGCCGTCCACCACCGCGAAAAATCGTTTTGATTGCGGCATCGGAAAATTCACGCCGTCGGAATACAACAAACAGCGATTGATGTCCTGCACCATGCGCCAGCAGGTGTCATTACCATGCCAGTTGCCGCTGCGAATGGTTTGGCGGGTATGACCGAAAAAGGGCGTGGCCGCTTTCTTCGCCATCTTGTAGACCGGCGCAAACAGTTTGGGATGCTTGATGGTGAGGCGCTCGAGATTCCGCACACCGAAGCGTTCCGACTTGCCGCGCGCGGATGCGACCGGAAATTGATCTCCACCATTGTTCGGTTCGCCATCGGTGTGATGCGGCAGCCAGTTGCGCCCCGTGTTGATGCCCACCAAATTTTTCAAGCACAGCGTGACGCCCACTTTTTTGTGCGTCTTGATTTTCGGGAGGTTAATGAATACGTCCGCGGACGCGACGGTGCGCGAGATGCGATATTCATGGCGCCCTTCCGAATGGTGATAATTGGTTTCCTTCTGATCGTAGGTCGCGCCGTAATAACGACCGGAACCCTGATGATTCACCAACCGGCTGCGCGATGCCAAATTGATGTCCGTGCAACCTTGCGGATCGCCGGGCAACTGCGTTTTTCCGTAGAGCACATCGCCGCGCACGTCTTCCGCTTCGTTGCGCAGGTCGAGGAGTTTCACCGGCACCGTGCTTGCGGACGCATACCAATCGATGATGGTTTGCAATCCCGTTCGCTCTAAAAGAATTTCCCACTTCGCATCCAGTTGCGGTCCGTCGGTGATCCATACTTCGCCTTTGCCTTTCAGCGCGATCAACACGTAATCCGCCACTGCCCGCATGATTGAGCCGTGCGTGATGACCTGTTCCCACTGGTTGAAATCATATCGATGCGAATGTCCAATGAGATTCGGCTTGAGCACCACTTTATCGCCCGGGCGAACGAGTTCGCCGAGCGGGTTCCACTCCGGCGTTCCGTAGTGGGCATCATCCAAGCCGAGGGAATGCAGCAGATTACGGACGCCGTCATAAACCAGGTTCTCGCCGCCAGTTTTCTTCAGCGCATATTCCGGATACGCGATACCCGGATGAAACGGCGCTGCCGCCGGATACGTAGCAGCCGGCATTTTATGCGCGGCCACAGCCGGGTTGGAAAACAAGTTATTCACAGACATAAAACGAATTTTAGAGACCACTGACGACAATTCCACTGAACTGGCGGAACGCGAAACGATTCGCAACCCGTCGAACTACTCTACAGTGACATGTTCCGGCTGCACAGACTCAGCCGGTTGCCCCGTCGGATTGCCAATCGGGCAACGCTGGTCGATTAAGGGCTGTTTGCCCATGCGCGTGAGCGGAATCTCACTCACATACTGGACATCCAGGTCAACCGCGTGCGCCAATTTGGGGGCGAAGTGCCGTTGGATGCGGGCAAGCTCTTTGCCGCCGGCGTTCGCGGGCACTAATTTCAAAACCACCTTCCCCGGCACGCTCTGCTGGAACTGGAACCGCGTGATGCCGTCGAAGGTGTCATCGTGAAGATTTAAAGCTGTCATCGAGACAAGCGTGTGGCCATCGCGCGCCACGAGAAACTGCTGACCGCGCCATCCCTCAATCGCCTTCAGCATCATGTGCTGCCGGCCGCAAGCCTCGCATTTATTTCCGCCGCGAGTCACGCTGTCTTTGGTGCGATACCGAATCAACGGCATCACGTCATGGATAAATCCGGTCCCGGTCGACTCACCGTTCTCGCCGTCTGCCGATGGTTGGCCATTTTCTTTCAAGACCTCGGCATAGCCATACGTGGGAACGACGTGATATTCGTCGGACTTTTCACACGGCGCGGCCATCACCAATTTTTCTGAATGGCCGTAAGAAGTAAAAATGTGGACTCCGGGAATTTTGCTTTTAAACAAAGCGCGTTGATGCGGGAACAAAGGCTCAGATTCCAGCAAAGCCGCACGAATGCTCTTGGGCAAGCCCAATCCTTCCGCAGCGGCAAATTCCACAAGCGCAAATAATGACGACGGATAAACGTGCAGGAATTTCGGCTGCACGCGGTTCATGTGCGCGAGGTATTTGCGCAAATCATCCGGCGACATGTGGAACGTGCTGTAGTAGTGATAGCGGAACAGCGGGTCGTATTGGTAATACATCCCGTCCGTCGGCTTGGCGATCACTCGTCCGCGCAGGACCGCGAACACGTCGCCGGGCTGATATCCCACGCGACTCCAGCAATTCGTCAGGTGCCCGAATTCCGGCGCGTGCCGCGACGAGCCCATGTAGAACCGCATCGGTTCGCCACTGGTCCCGCCCGTCGTCACCAAATCAACGCTGGAATCCGTGATCGGTCGCGTCAGCATCCGCTCCCAATTTTCGCGCACCGAGACCTTGTCGATCGTCGGCAGGCGCTGCAAATCTTCCGGCGATTTCAAATCGCCCGGCTGAAACCCCACCGAACGAAACGTCTGCCGATAATACTCGGTTTTCTCGTACGCGAGCGTCAACACCCGGCGAAGTTCCGCGACTTGGTACTCGCGAATGCGCTCGGCATCC
>DASZPR010000782.1:0-2022 GCA_035550235.1 Verrucomicrobiia bacterium
ATGGCTTGCCTCACAAACTTTCCGCGGGATGGCATTCCGCGGGTCAGAAATTGAAACCTCTCCACAAACCCTCCGAGCACCAAGGTAGCGCCGCATCATCCAAGCATGTTTCGGAATAAACTCTCATGAACGAACTTTTACAAAACCTCATTGAAGCGCTGCGGGAAGAATTGAAGGAATACGGCGAAATGCTCGCTCTGCTCGACCAGCAACAGCAGATGGTCACGCACCGGCAGACGCAGGATTTGCTGCAATGCGTGGGCTCGATCAATCTCCAGGCCGAGGCGATTGCCGCCGCGCGCCGCGAACGCGAACAACGCCAGCGCGAAGTGGCGCGGGAATTGAACCTGGCCGCCGACGCCCCCTTCAACGATGTGATGCCGAAGCTGCCGGTGAATTTTCAACCGCTCGTAAAGGCATTGGTCCAGGAAAACAACCAGTTGCTCACCCGCATTCAACAACGCGCCCGCCAGAATCATTTGATGCTGACGCGCATTGTGGATTTGATGCAGCGCTTTCTCGGTTCGCTGTTCCCCGGCAACCCGACGACTTATGACAACGCGGGCCAATTGCTCGCCACCGCCCTGCCCCAACATTCGGTCTACGACGCGATCGGCTGATTTATGCTCGGACTGTTCAACACATTGAATCTCGGCGCGCGCGCTTTGCAGGCGAACCAGCTCGGCGTGGAAGTCACGGGACAAAATCTCGCGAATTCCAGCAACGCGGCTTATTCGCGGCAACGCGTGGTGCTCTCGACCGCCACTCCCATCGACACGCCGCTCGGCATGCAGGGCACGGGCGTGCAGGCGACTTCAATTGAACAGGTGCGCGATGCGTTGCTCGACGGCCAGGTGCGCGATGAATCCAGCGTGGGCGGTTATTGGAATTCCAATCAAAGCGCATTGGAAGATGCCCAGGCACAGTTGGGTGAATTTCTCAACATCAGCGGCGCCACCAGCGCCTCGGACGCGCAGGGTTTGTCGGACCGTTTGAACAATCTTTTCAGCGCGTTCCAGGGATTGGCCACCAGTCCGACTTCGATTGCGCAGCGGCAAAACGTCATCAGCCAGGCGCAATCGCTGGCTTCCAGTTTTAACGAGGCGTCGTCGCAGTTGAGTTCGCTCAATGATGCGCTCAACACTTCGGTCGGCGATAACGTGACGAAGGCGAACCAGTTGTTGACGCAAATCGCGAATCTCAACGACCAGATCGCCAAGGCCACCGCTTCCGGCGGCACGGCGAATGATTTGGTCGATTCACGCGAGCAGGCGCTGGAAAATCTGGCGGGCCTGGTGAATATCCAGACGGCCACGAACACCAATGGCACAGTCGACGTGAGCATCGGTGGAACGCAGTTGATTTCGGGTAACAAGACTCTCGACACGCTCCAGACTTACGATCCGGGCAATGGACAATTGCTCGTGCGCACCACGACTGGCGGCACTCCCCTCACCCTGACGGGCGGCTCGATTCAAGGGACCATCGATGCCCGCGATGGCGCGTTGCAAACTTTGCGCGACGGGCTGGACACGGTTGCTTCCTCGCTTATCTCGCAGGTGAATGGAGCTTACAGCAGCGGCTATGATTTGAACGGCGGCACGGGCGCGACGTTTTTTTCGGGCACGGATGCGAGCACGATTGCGGTCAATTCCGCTTTGCAAACGGATCCTTCACTCCTGCAAGCGGCCGGAGTTTCGGGTGCGCCGGGCGACAACACGGTGGCGCTCGCGCTGGCGAAGCTCGGTTCGCAATCGGTCGCGAGTCTGGGCAATAAAACATTTACCAACGCGTTTGCGGCGCAGGTTGGGTCTTTCGGATTCGCTCTTTCGAATGCCAATTCGGAAGTGGCGAACCAAAACTCGGTTTCCCAGATGCTGCAAAATCAGCGGGATTCCGTCAGCGGCGTTTCGCTGGAAGAAGAAGTAACGAATTTGATGCTGTTTCAGCAGGCGTACTCAGCCTCGTCAAAAATCATCACGACGGTTGATCAAATGCTGCAAACGGTCGTCAACCTGAAGC
>DASZPR010000783.1:0-4129 GCA_035550235.1 Verrucomicrobiia bacterium
TCATGGCCAATCGTGCCTGGTAAGGTTAAAACCGCCTCCGTTACGGCGGGACTGGCGTGACAGGGTTTGTTTATGGCTCAACTATAGGTTTGCGGTAACAGCAATCCTTATAGCGTGAAGTCGCAGAAAAAGAAATGAAAATATTGCTGAAAGAAAGGCGCCCCGGTCGGTTCGCCAGGGAAAACAAGGTTTAACGGGGCGTAATTTGGCCCGGCTGAAAGTTGAAGCCGCTTAACTCGCGTATACGCGGTAGGAATGCGAAGGAATGGGGGTCACAAAAATCCGCCCGGATTCCGATTTGCACTGTGCGGCTGGAATCTGCAAATGCACTTCAAAGGCTCCCCCGCTCTTCAGGATGTCCGCGCCCGAATCAATCACTTTCGAATCAATCAGATGACTGCAATCCTCGGGCACCTTGCGAGTGATCAACAACTTCGCCCACGCTTCGAAATCAGTCTGAGTATTCATACGAAATCAGGTTTTACGTCCGATCCGGAGAGGCAATATACCCTATCCGGGGGAAAAGGGAAAAGGGAAATGTAGGTTTTGGATTCGCTTATATTTAAATTAAAGGGTGTTATGCCTCTGCTTGAGCCGCAGGCAATTGGACCCAGAATTTGCAGCCGTGAACGCCGTCGGATTCCACACCCACTTTTCCACCCATGCGCTCGGTGGCTTTCCGCACGATCGCCAACCCGATGCCGGTGCCCTCGTATTTTTCGTTCGGGTGAATTCGCTCGAACATTCCGAACAATCGCGATTGGTATTGCGGCTTGATACCGATGCCGTTGTCCTCAATCCACAGCTTCACCTGCCCGGCGTGAACTTCTGAGCGAATCAATATCTCCGGGGTTCTCCCGGCGGGAACAAACTTCACGGCGTTATTCAACAAATTCGAAATCACCTGGCTTAGTGACGGTTCATGGCCGATGACGGCGGGGAGTTTTCCTGCAATGGTGATTTTTGCGCGAGACGGGTCCAATTCCGGGTATTGCGCCACGATCTCGTGCACGAGCCGGTCCAGATCGACGGGATGAAGCTGAGTGTCCACACGCGCCACCCGGCTGTAGGTCAACACGTCGCGAATCAATCGATCCATGCGTGAACCGCTTTCAACAATCCGCTGGAGGTAACCCTTCGCTTTTTCATCAAGCTGGCCGCCGTAATCCTCCAGCAGGGCGTCGGCGTAGCCTTGCATCGCGCGCACCGGCGCGCGCAAATCATGCGAAACGCTGTAGGAGAATTCCTCCATTTGCGCAACGGCTTCGCGCAATGAGGCGGTCCGCTCGGCGACGGTCTGCTCCAGTTTTTCCTGGGCGCGAACGCGATCCGTGATGTCGCGGGCAATTTTTGACGCTCCAATCACATTTCCGTGCGCATCCCTCATGGGAGAGACGGTGAGCGAGACATCGATCAACGTTCCGTCCTTGCGGCGGCGGACGGTTTCATAGTGGTCAATGCGTTCACCACGCCGGATGCGCGCGAGAATTTCGGGCTCTTCATTCACGCGTTCCGGGGGCATCAGGATGGTAACCGGTTTGCCAATCACTTCCTCGGCGGTGTAACCAAAAATGCGCTCCGCACCTTTGTTCCAACTGGCGATGACGCCGTTCAGGTCCTTGCTGATGATGACATCGTCGGATGATTCCACGATGGCCGCGAGGCGTTGGGCCGAGCGGTATAAATGCGCGTTGTCGATCGCAATGGCTGCCTGGCGGGCGATGGCGGAAATAATTTTTTCGGCTTCTTCGGTGAAAATTCCCGGCTGAGAGTGGCCGTAGAACAATCCGCCCAGCACTTCGCCGGAACGGGAAACGACCGGAGCGGCGAGATAGCTGCGCACGGGCAAATGGCCTTTGGGCATCCCGTAATACGGCGCATTTTTCCCATAACGCGGATCCTGCAATACATCCGGAATGCGAATGATGCCTTCTCCTTTGAAGGTCGGTCCAAAGACCGCCGTATTGCGAGGCATCGGAAATTTGGAAAAAGCCTCGCGCGGCGCGCCGGACAACGTATAAAGCATATACGATTCGCCTTTGTCGTCGTTGATGTTGTAGAAGAACGCGCCGAATTCCGCGCCGGATATTTCCCGGCCCGCGTCCGTGACGGATTGCACCAATTTTTCGAGATCCAGTTCGGCGGCAACCGTGGCGCCGACGCGATTGATTAATTCCAGGGAGCGGGTCCGCTCTTTCAGTTTCTCCTCCACCTCCTTGCGTTTCGAGATGTCCAAGGCGGTGCCAGCCACGCCCACGATGGCCCCGGAGGCATTGCGTTTGGGCAGAATCAAGACATCGTAAACCTTCGTTTCCCCGGCGAAATTCGTTTGGGCTTCACGACGCTGGGATTGGCCTGTCGCCATCACTTCGCGTTTCCATTGCATGAGCAATTCGCCGTCTTCGCCCGGCTGGAGTTCCAAATCCGTTTTGCCAATCGCATTCGTGATTTCAGGATGCACCGGATAAAGCCAGGTATAGCGCAGCTCCGCATCCTGCTCGTACATCGTGATGGCATCACTGAAGGCCGCGAGGCGGAACCGTTCTTCGCTAAGCTCCAGCGCATTTTCCATGCTCCGGCGCTGGGTAATATCGGTCGTGAGAATGACGACGCCTTCCGCCGTGGGATACACCCGGACATCGGACCATCGGTCCCAGGGTTCGTAAAAAAATTCGAAGCGCACCGGCTTTTTCTCCGCGACGGCTTTCACTACTTCGTCGTGGAATTGTCCGGTGCGCGCCGGGGGAAACAATTCCCAAATGGAATTGCCCAGCAATTGCTCCCGAGCCAAACCCGAAGACTGAACCAGCCGGTCATTCACATAGACAAAATGCCAGTCGTGATCGAGGAGGAGAAATTGCTCGTCCATGCCCGACAGGACGGAGTCCAACCGCTGCCGGACGCTTTCCGATTCCTGACGGAGAGTCCGTTCCCTGGCCAGGGCTTCCAGCCGGATACGAGCGAGTTTCAGGTGTGTTTCCAGCCGCGCAATCAGTTCCCGGCCGCTGAACGGCTTCACGAGATAATCATCCGCGCCCTGCTCGATGCCTTCAATTAACGCCTCGGCGCCGGCGCGGGCGGACAGAAAAATCACGGGCACGGTGCGGAGGGAGACATCCTCGCGAATGGCCCGCAACAAGGTGAAGCCGTCCATTCCCGGCATCATCACATCACTGACAATTACGTCCGGTTGTTGCCGGTGGGCTGCTTCAAGAACGGCGGCACCGTCAGCCACCGTTTCAAGTTCGTATCGTCCCTGCAACAGGCGCGAGATATATTCGCGCATGTCCGCGTTATCATCGGCGACGAGAATTCGCGAACGCTTCGCACTGATTATGCTTTCCTGCGAAGGCGCCGGAGCGTCCGAGCGAGGCGCGGACTCCATAAGTTTCCAACGCGAGGCTTCTTCCACGAACGCTTCTCCCCGAATCGCAGTCGACACCTGCCGCTGTGGGGCGTGAATGCGGTCAGCGGGCAGATGATTGCTGCCCATGGGTATTCTCACGGTGAAGGTGGTGCCTTCACCGACCCGGCTGTCCACAGAAATTGAACCGCCATGCAATTTCACAAGCTCATGAACCAGGGCGAGGCCGATGCCCGTGCCTTCGTGCGTACGGGCGCGAACATTTTGGACACGGTGAAACCGCTTGAAGATGTTTTGCAGTTCCTCGGGAGGAATTCCCGCACCGGTGTCGGTGACGGTCAACACGGCCTCATCTTTTTCTTGGGTGAGATGAACGGAAACACCGCCGCCCAGCGTGAACTTGAACGCGTTGGACAGGAGGTTGAAAACGATTTTCTCCCACATGTCGCGGTCCACGTAGACCGGCGCGGGCAGCGCCGCGCATTGCACGTCAAACCGCAGCCCAGCCTTCTCGATTGTCGAGCGGAAGGCGCTGGCAAGGTCCCTCGTCAGCAGGCAAATATCCGTCGGTTCGAAGTTCGCCTGGACACGCCCGGCTTCGATGCGCGAAAAATCGAGGAGCGTGTTGACGAGCTTGAGCAGACGGAGGCTGTTGCGGTGGACGACTTCCAATTCTTCGCGGGTGCGCGGCTGGAGAGTGTCGGCATTTCGATGCAGCAATTCCTGCAACGGCCCCAGCATCGGCGTGAGCGGAGTGCGGAATTC
>DASZPR010000784.1:0-1654 GCA_035550235.1 Verrucomicrobiia bacterium
AATCATTTTCCTCGACGAACGCAAAACCGAGTCAAAGCCCGACCGCTATTTTTACAAGGACGGCGTGGAAGAGTTTGTCAAGCAGCTCAACAAAAATAAAGAGCCGCTGCATCCCAAGCCGATTTCGTTCCGCAAGGAAACGAAGGAAGCGCTGGACGATAAACCCATCGAAGTGCATGTCGAAGTCGTCTTGCAATACAACGATAGCTACAACGACCAGGTCCTCTGCTATACCAATACCATTCACAATCCCGACGGTGGCACTCACCTTTCCGGTTTCCGCAGCGCGCTCACGCGGGCGATCAATCAATACGCAAAGTCCAATTCAATACTGAAGGAAAAGGATCCGCAAATCACCGGTGACGACGTGCGCGAAGGGTTGACGGCGGTCATTTCGGTGAAGCACAGCGACCCGAAATTTGAATCGCAGACCAAGGTGAAACTGCTTTCACCGGAAGTCGAACGCATTGTTGGCTCCGTGACCTATGAAGGGTTGATGGCCTATTTCGACGCGAATCCACCCGTGGCGAAACGTGTCATCGACAAGGGCCTCAACGCCGCCCGCGCCCGCGAGGCCGCGCGCAAGGCCCGTGAAGCCGTCCGCAAAAGCGCGCTCACTGGTGGCGGGTTGCCCGGGAAATTGGCCGATTGCTCGGATCGCGATCCCGAAAACACCGAACTGTATATCGTCGAAGGTGACTCGGCCGGTGGCTCCGCCAAACAGGGCCGCGACCGAAAGTTCCAGGCCATTTTGCCGATTCGCGGCAAGCTGATTAACGTCGAAAAAGCACGCCTCGACAAAGTTCTTCAGAACAACGAAATCCGCACGATGATCACCGCCATCGGCACGGGCATCGGCGACGGCGAAGGTGAAGGCGCGTTCAACCTCGAGAAATTGCGCTATCACAAAATCATCATCATGACCGATGCCGACGTGGACGGTTCGCACATCCGCACGTTGTTGCTCACGTTTTTCTACCGGCAGATGCCGCAACTCGTGAAGCAGGGTTTTGTTTATATCGCGCAACCCCCGCTCTACAGCATCACGCGCAAAAAGAAAACCGATTACATCGATGACGATGTCCAGCTCAACCGCATTCTGCTCCAGAACGGCGTGGAAGAAGTGAAGCTGAAAAATCTTACGGACGGCCGCGAAGTTCCGCCGAAACAATTGGAGGAAATCCTTTCGCTGCTCGAATCGCTGGACAAGCACGCCACCTACATTCGCCGGCTCGGTGGTGATTTTGCCGACTACGTCGAGAAACGCGGCGCTGACGGCACCCTGCCCTTGTTCATGATCAAGGTCCGCGACGGTAACGACGAGTCCCTGCACTATTTCCTCAACAACACAGACGTCGAACAATTCAAGGCGGCGAATGTTGATTTGTTCGGCGGCGATACGGAAGTCGAACGCAGAAAAGACACGCCAACCCGCCGCGCGAGACTCTACGATCTCCATCTGGAGAGCAAGGCCATCAGTGAGCTGCTCGGCAAACTGAGCAAGAAAGGCCTGACGGTCGAGCATTACGCCGCGCAGGATAAGCCGTTATTTGAACTCATCGAAGGCGAAGGCGATCGAGCGACGGCCACCCCGTTGTTTTCCATCCCGGAAATCCTTACCGCCGTGAAAGCGGTCGGGAAAAAGGGCATCCAG
>DASZPR010000785.1:0-2752 GCA_035550235.1 Verrucomicrobiia bacterium
CTGGATGCCAATGGCAAATTAACCTCGTGGCATTATGTAAACATCAACTCCGGCAACGCCGCGCTGGAAAGCCCGTATCACATCGCCAAAAATCAAAGTCGCTATGTGAATTCGAAGCCGCCCTTGCGCCACGGTTCCTATCGTGGACTCGCTGCAACCGCGAATAATTTCGCGCGCGAAGGTTTCATGGACGAACTCGCCGGCGCTGCCGGCGCTGACCCGCTGGAATTTCGTCTCGCGCACCTGGAAAATCCCCGCTTGCGCGCTGTGCTCGAAACGGCCGCCGAAAAATTCGGTTGGAAATTGCGCGTGAAATCAAAAATGCCAAACATCGGCGTTGGCCTCGCCTGTGGAACGGAAAAGGGCTCTTACGTCGCCGCGTGTGTTGAAATCGAGATCGTGAAACAAAATCAGATTCGCGTCAGCCACGTTTGCCAGGCCTTCGAATGCGGCGCCATCGTGAATCCGGGGAATCTGCAGAAGCAGGTTCACGGCGCCATCATCATGGGCATTGGCCCGGCCCTGCGCGAAGAAGTGCGCTTCGAAAACGGCGAGATTGAAACCGTCTCGTTCCGCAGCTACCCGGTGCCGCGTTACGAAGACGTCCCCGAATTCGACATTCATCTCGTCAATCGCCCGGACCTCCCTTCCGCCGGCGCCGGTGAAACGCCGATCATCTGCATTGCCCCCGCAATCGCCAACGCCGTGTTTCAAAGCACTGGCAAACGCATCCGCTCCATGCCGATTCGCCTGGCAGCGACCGCTTGAGTTAATTTCTGGGAGCGCCGGCGTCCCGCCGGCTGGAGCGGTAAAAAAAATACTGTGGCCATTCGGGGAAAAGAAGTTGAAGAAGCGGTCTTTTTGATTTTTGGCTTCCGCCTCCGCCAAGGCTACGGCGGACAAGTCGTTTCGGCTCAGTCACAGGGTTTTGCAAACCTGCTCCTTCGCCGAAGCCTCGCCAAAAACCAAAAATCCTCGCTCCGAAATGGCTACAGTATTTATTTAACCGCTCTAGTGCTCTGTTTTATTTCCCCACGCCGCAGGTTTTGGAAAAGCGCCGAAATGGGCGTCTTGTTTCCAGGAGGGACGCATTTCATTTCGACAATATCCACCAAGTTTGACTGATACCGTTGCGAAACATTTCCGAAGAAAAGCGAGGGCAGATCGGGCAACAGGAAATATTTTGGCAGGATGACAGAATAATTTACAAAGAGAAAAATATTTTCACTATGGCATTTGAACAAGCAGCAAATGCCATAGTGATTTTATTTCGAGCTTCCGAAGTGGTCGAGACAAATATTGGCTGACTTAGGTTTTAGACGCGTCAGCCCTGGTCTTGTTTCCCGCGCAGCTTGATTTCGGAAATCCCCTTGTTCAAACTGGTGGCGTAATTGACATCGCTTAATCACCGCATGCCATCCTGGGTTCGGGCCATTCCATGGCTGGCACCGTCTTTGAGATGGATTCGCCGGCAGTTCATTCCCGGGCTGATCTCTTTGGGATGGGATTTTCTTCGCCTATTGTTTTCGCCATTCCTGCAAATTGGGCCAATCAAAGGCTGGTATTCCGACTTGGAACTATTACAGCGCCAAAAAGGATGGGAAGGCCGCGTCATTCTTCTCGATCAGGGCGCACCCGTCGTGCGCGAGGATTCCCCCATGGTGTTGTGCCGTCGCAGTCAGCATTTGCAGCAGCCGTTTCCCGTGTTCTGGATACGACGCAAGAAAGCGCGATTGATCGGACCCGGGTTGGCCCATATCAACGATCGCAAAGAAGTTTCCATCGAAGCTGTCTATGGGCGGCCTTATCTGAAATCGGACCCCGCCGACCAGTTTTTTATTCGCGGCGAACCAGCGCGGCTGGAAGGTCCGTGGACCAGCGTTATTTCGCGTTGGATGCCCGCGAACCGCCCGGCGGCGTACGGGCATTGGCTGATCGACGTCCTGCCGCGCCTCGCCGTGCTGAACGAATTTCCCGCGCAAACGCGTATTCTCGTTCCCGCGCACCGCGCGAGGTATCAAGTCGAGAGTATGGAAATGCTCAAGCTATCGGACCGCTGTCGGTGGACGAAAGAGACTTATATTGAAGTCGAAGATTACTATTTTTCTTCAGCTCCATCGGCCATCGCCTGCTACAGCCCGTACACCGTGCAATGCGTGCAAAAAATGTTTTTGCCATTGGTCGACCGCCAGAAAGCCACACCGAAACGCTTTTTTGTGCGGCGCACCGGCGCTACGCGGAACATGACGAACGAAGCCGAGGTCCTGGAATTTTTTGAAAAATCCGGCTGGACCGTTGTGGATCTCGCCGGGCTTGGATTCGCCGAGCAGATTGCCTGGTTCGCGGGCGCCGAGGCAGTGGCCGGCATTCACGGCTCGGGGATGACGAATAGCCTGTGGTGCCCGCGCGGGTGCAAAATCCTGGAATTGTTCAGCGACCAATATATCGCGGGCGACGCCGAATGGATTGCCCAATGCACCGGCGCCGAATATCATTCGCTGATATTTCCTTCGGACCACGCCGTGAATGCAATTGTGGATCTGAACCGGGTACGGACGACGCTCAAATCCGCCAAATTGTCTTGATGAATCCCAGCACCCAACCAACGAAAAAAAGACAACGCCGAAATCTGGCCCAGGTTTTGGAGAAGGCACGGGAATACCGGCGCATCTTTGGTGCGCGCGGATGGTGGCTCGCCTTGCGCACAAAATTGACGCACGATGAAAAATTGGAGCAGGCGCCCATTGACGCA
>DASZPR010000786.1:0-2131 GCA_035550235.1 Verrucomicrobiia bacterium
TTGGGGAATTAATTAGTCCGGCGGTCTCAGACCGCCGCTACAAAAACAGATGAGCGAAGCATCGAATAAACGATCGGAGGAATTTTTAAAGATCAGCGGCCAGTTCAAGCTGGGCGCGCTGGTTACGGAATCGTCGCACCCGGTGACGGCGAATCTTAGCGAGGTGGCGAAGAAAGACATCGCGCAGGCGCTGGATTTGCTTTTCCAGGTGGACCATGACGTGATTGCAAAATATCGCGAGTTCGCGGAATCGGGCAGGGCGGAGCAAATCAAAGAGACGGTTCTGCGCGCGTTGAAAAACGGCGGAAAAATTTTCTTCACCGGCTGCGGTTCGACGGGGCGGTTGAGCATTTTGCTGGATTCGGTGTGGCGGGATTTTTGGCAGAAGCGTAGGAGACGAGGTGACGAGTCTCCAATTTCGAAGACAAAGACTCCTCACGTCGTCTCCGACGGGAACGAGATGGAAGATTTTGAGAATCGCACGTTCAGCGTGATGGCGGGTGGGGATTTTGCGCTTATCAAATCGGTTGAGGGGTTTGAGGATTTTGCGGCGTTTGGTAAAAAGCAGATTGGCGACCTTGGCGTTTCCGCAAAGGACGTGGTTTTTGCGATCACGGAAGGCGGCGAAACTTCATTCGTGATTGGCACGGCGTGGAAGGGCGTGGAGGTCGGCGCGAAAGTTTATTTTGTTTACAACAATCCGGACGAGGTGTTGTGCAAATGCGTGGAGCGCAGCCGCGAGGTGATTGAGGATGCGCGCATCGAAAAAATCAACCTGACGACCGGGCCAATGGCGATCACCGGTTCGACGCGCATGCAGGCGACGACGATCCAGCTCTGCGTGATGTTGACGGTGTTGGAGATGGTGGTGGGTGAATTAGCCGGCGGAATGCGAGTGTTCCGCGAAACAGTGCCGCAAAACTTTTTGGCCAGGTTGACCGAAATGCATGCGACGTTGAGGTCGCCGGAGGTGCTCGCGCAATTGGCGCAGCTCGTTGCGCTGGAGGAATCGGTGTACCGCGCGGGGCACAAGAATAATTATTACGCGGATCGATTGGGCATTGATGTGTTGACGGACACGACGGAGCGTTCGCCGACCTATTGCACGCCGCCCTTTCGGAAATTCGATGACCAAACGGCGACGGAATCCTGGGCGTTTTTGTTTTTGCCGAATACGGAAACGCCGCAAGCATGGAATGCGATTTTGAAAAGCGAGCCGAAATGTGTGGAATGGACTGAAAGCGAAGTGCGTGCCTTGGTGGAAGAAGATAAGTTTGCGCGCACGAATGAGATTGTTCGCAAGATCAGCCGTGCGGAATTGATGCGGTTTAAGATCGGGCTGGACGGGATGCCTTATCGGACATTGGCGCCAGGGGACAGCGCCGTCGTGATTTCCTGCGATGACGAATTGAATTCGATTGCATTTTATCGAGCGCAACTGGAATCGGCCCTGAAAGCGGGCGCCCGGGCGGGAATTATTTTCTTTAATACGGAGGCCGGGACGCGAGACACGAAATTAGGTTTGTCGGTCACAATGAATGTGCCATTGCCGCGATCCAACCTGCTCCTGAACGGCGTTACACGCGTGGGAGTCAAAATGCTCCTCAACGCTCTCTCGACCTGCACGATGGTTCGGCTGGGGCGCGTGATGGGCAATTACATGATCTGGGTCGTGGCGAGTAATTTGAAACTGATTGATCGCGCGACGCGGTACATTCAAAAGCTAACCGGTCTCGCATACGAGGACGCCAACCGGCTGTTGTTTGAAGTAGTCGAATATATCGAGCCGCGAATGAAAGCGGATCAGGCGTATCCGCCGGTGGTGGGGCTGGCGGTGCTGCGGGCGAAGGAAAAGATTTCGAACGAGCAGGCGGAAGAGAAATTGAAGGCGGAATAACTCGCCGATGCTCCCCGGTTAACGGCAGTTCAACGGGACGGTTTTCATTTTGTCGCCAAAGTGCAACACCAGTTCCACATCGCGGAGGCCGCACAACAGGGACGTGTGCACGACATGCATTACGTGGGGAAAATCGAGGGCGCGATCGACGCGCTTGGTCCAACGGCCATTGCCGCGGAAGAATTTCCCGGTGCGCGGGTGGCGCAATAATCGTTTCATCGGCTCTTTGAAATT
>DASZPR010000787.1:0-5056 GCA_035550235.1 Verrucomicrobiia bacterium
TTTCATTTTTCGATGGCGGCAGGGCAAATCTCAGTGTTGCCCGCAATCATCCTCATTGCGCTTTTGGAATTTCCAAAGCCTGCGGCGCGAAGCTCAGTTTTTCGCCGAGCGCCAGCAATTCCTTCAGCGATTCCTGCGCGGCAGTGTCACCCGTTTCAGCGCGCCGCTGAAATTCCGACAGCGCGGTCTGTTTCAGGTGCCAATACGTATTCTGCACCTCCGCGAGGTTCAAGCCGATCGGCAGCGGCATGATCAATGATGCAATTTCCTCCAACTCCTTCACCTGGCTCACGTCGTCGGGTTTTTCGGCAATCCGTTGCATCAGCCGCTCCATGCGGCCTTTCGCGGCATAACTGATGTCCACATTCAACACCTCGGTGCCGCGCGGCTGTGCTTCCTCGATCAACGCCTTCAGATGCGCGAGGTCGGTGTGTCCATTCGATAATTGTTTCCGGATATCGCCGCGCAACGTCAAGTCCCACGCCGTCTGCAAGCCGCCCGGCAAGGGCGCGCCGGCGCTTTCGAGAAATTTCATCAGGGGCGCATAACGCTCGGTGATGAGGCGGAACCGATTCTCCAAGTCTTCACGGGCGGTCGCCACCACATCGGCCAGGATGCGCCGCTGCTCGTCCTTAAACAACGATTTCAACGTAAACGAGGGGCTTCCAAAATGGTGGTCGATGAGCCGAATGACCTGGGCATAGTCCGCCGTCTTGTAAATTTCCAAAATCTCCTTCGCGGCGGCGGCCTCCGCTTCCGGCGTCGGGAATTTGCGCACGCCGCCGATCAAGTTGTGTTCGCCCATGTATAGAATCCCATACGAAAGCACTTCGGTTTCCTGGGTGATTTCCGAGGTCACGCGCACGCGACCCAGGGCGAGCTTGGTCTTGCCGGTGACGTGAATCTCGCGGTGCTCGTCCTCAAAGGTGAAGGAAAAGATGCGCGTGGCTTTTTCATATTCCCGGAACACGGAACTGATGGCGTAATGCGCCGCCGCTTTGCGCCAATCGATCATAGCGGGCTTGACGAACTTTTGATAAATCGCCCGGCCATCGCCGTGTTCCGGGATATTGCTTTTGGCCTTCTCCAACCGATCGAGGAACGGCGGCTCAAAGTCTTCGCCGAAAATTTCGTTCGCGAGTTGAATCACCCGCGCCGCGTATTGAATGACCTGAACGGTTTCGATGCCGGAAAGCTCATCGAAAAACCACCCGCAACTCGTGTACATCAGCATGGCGTGACGCTGCATTTCCAGCAGCTTGAACACCGTGCTCTTTTCCGTGTCGGACAACGGACGCTTTGCCTCTGAGGCAAAAAACTTTTCGCGGCTCTCGGGCGTGCGGTCGAGTATGACATTGATGTACTCATTGCGCGCGCGCCAGGGATCATGCAAAAACTCTCCGGCCTTGGCTTCGAAACGCGGAGCCATTTCATCGCGCAACCAATCCAGCGCCTCGCGCAACGGCGCACGCCAGCTCTGGTTCCAACCACCGTGACCGCCGCTGTTGCAGCCGCAATCCGCCATCCACCGCCCCACCCCGTGCGAGCAGCTCCAGGCGCTTTTTTCATGAATTCTCACCTCGTGCTGTGGCGGATGTTTTTGGAGGTATTCGCCGTAATTCGTTAACGTCGCGAGATTGTTCTTCTCGATATGCTCGAGCGAATACGCGAGCGCCATTTCGCCATGGCGATGATGATGGCCGTAGGATTCGCCGTCCGTCGCCAGATGAACTAATTGCTCCCAATCACGGCTGTCATTGAACCCGCCGAGAATACGACCGGCAAAGCGCTCACCGCTCTCGAGCAATTTCTCAAATGCCACCGCTTGCGACAGCGGGCCGTCGTAAAAAAACAAATCGATAGAACGCTTCGACGGAAGCTTCATTCGATACGCGCGGCTGGGATCGATCTTTGCGCCGTTGACATCCTTCCAGCGTTTGTCGCCCATGCGCCGGGCTTGGCTGGCCTGGTAAGGCGAGAGTACCGTGAACAAAATCCCCTGCTCCGCCAGCGCGTCGAGCGTCTCGGAATCCGCGGCGGTTTCGGAGAGCCACATGCCCTCCGGTTTGCGGCCGAAACGAAATTCGAAATCGCGGATGCCCCAGTAAATCTGCGTGTACTTGTCCTGCGGATTCGCCAGTGGAAGGATCATGTGATTGTAAACCTGCGCCATCGCGGAGCCGTGACCGGAATAACGTTCGCGGCTCAATTTGTCCGCCGCCACGATTGCATCGTGCGTTTGCGGCATCTTGTCTTTCATCCAGGCCAGCAGTGTGGGGCCGAAATTGAAGCTGATTTTGGAGTAGTTGCTGATGATGTTCTCAATTTTTCCCTCGCCATTCAAAATGCGCGCGGTCGCATTGGGCGCGTAGCACTCGACGGTGATGCGCTCGTTCCAATCGTGCCAGGGAGCCGCCGAATCCTGAAGTTCGACTGATTCCAGCCAGGGATTTTCGCGTGGCGGTTGGTAGAAATGTCCGTGAATGCAGATAAATCGTGTCATTACGAGAAGTGTTCATCATTCCGCCGCGGGGACAATGGGTGGGAATCCCCAACTAAGGTGGGGGGATTCGATGCCGTATTACCCCTGCGTTATATTTCCGCCGGTTGCAGGGAATTGATTTGCCCCGGTGAACAGCGAAATGCCGGCGGCGAAACAGGTTTCTGGAGACTGGCCGTTAAGAGCGCAGGATTAGTTTGCGCACTGTTCCAGAATGGGGAGGAAATTCTTGTTCAAGTCCTGGATGTCAGACGGACGTGAGCCACTAGCAATGAGATTGAAGGTGGTGATATCCGGTTTAGCGAAACCGACGGAGCCATCCGTAAAAGCCATTTCCCAGCCCTTGGATTTGTAATGGGCGAAGTAGGTTGAATTAATCATTTGGCTGTCGATATAATCCATGATGAACACCCGGCGCGTCTTGATCTGGGAAGCCTTTTGCATAACTCTTAATCCCGTCGAATCCACGACCGGATTGTAGGTGTAGCTGCAGCGGATGCCGCTGCTGCCGTTGATTTGTGGTGTTGCGTAGCTTAACAATCCGGAGGAGGAATAGGCATCTGCTGCCAAGGGAGAACCTTGGGGATAGGCCGGATCGAAGAACAGCCGCCCGTCCCCGGCTAATTTCGACGGATAAAGGTAGCCAAGATTTTCGAATTGACCGCCTTGGGCATTAATAGTCGATTCACTCTGTGCCACGTGCCCGACGGGTGCGCCAGTAGTGAAGACAATCCACCGAATGTAGTTGGACAGATCGATGATATTTTTGTTGCGGGGGTTAATCGTATTGCCACCCCAAGTGGGAAACCAATCCTCATTGTCGCCGGAATAAATGTTGCAGCCGACTGCCATCTGGCGCAGGCCATTGATGCATTGGGTGCGCTTGGCCTTCTCCTTGGCCGACGCGAGCGCCGGCAGAAGCATCGCCGCGAGGATGGCGATGATCGCAATAACCACAAGTAACTCGATTAACGTGAATGCATTTCTGGACTTTTTCATCATACGACAGTGCCAATTACAATCATAACTTTTCACAAATGAACGTCATACACCATCACCAGTTCTGTCTATGTGCCTCTGATTGCACACCCTATGCGCGGAGAGGGCTGGATTCAGAAGAAGCGCTTTGTATGCGCCAACCAAAGTTTTGCCGGCGGAGAGAATTCAACGGCCAATTTCCAAGTCGGTGAAAATCGTGTCGTACTGGATGCAGGAAGCCTGGGTTTCGGCGGTCACAAAGCTTCGACTTATGGCAAGGTCAAAGGCTCCCTTGCTGAAAACAAAGCTGGCCGAGCCGTCGTTGAAAAGCACGTTCCAGCCCTTGGACGGATAGTGCGCAAAGCCAGTCGGAGTATAGTCGACGCCACCACTGACGCCGGATTCCAGGTAATCCAATGCAAACAACCGGTGCCCTTTGGCATCCACTGTTCTCTGGCACGCGCGCACGCGATTTTTTTTGTCGGCGTCGTAACCGGCGGCATTCACCACCCGGGGATTAAACATGACGGTCGAGCGCGTGATGCCGTCAGGGCCGGTGCTCATGAACGCAGGCGTGGAATATTTGTCCGCGCTCAGCAAAGAGTCCGAGGAAAAACTCGGGCAAAATAAAACCCGCGGATTGGCCAATTGCCCGCCAATAAAGGCATAACCCAAATTATTGATCTCAAAGCTTGGGTTCGAGCTCGCCGGGACCTTCGCATTGAGTGGCCCCGCCTGAGGCCCCACAATATACCGGGTATAATGTTCACCATTGATTTGGTTCAAGGGATGACCTCCGGGAAGATCGACCCAAACAGGAAACCAATCATTATTATCCCCGGCGTAGAGCGAGCAACCGAGGTAAATCTGGTGCATATTGGAAAGGCATTGCGTCTCAACCCCTTTGCGTTTGGCATTGGCAAGGGCCGGCAGGATCATCGCAGCGAGGATGGCAATGATCGCGATAACAACCAGCAATTCGATCAGGGTAAAAGCGTGCTTCGTCTTTTTGGTCATACAGAGGTGATACTCACAGCCTCTCAAAATCGACGCCCTTTCGCCATCGCCAGTTCTGTTTATACGCCCACCGTTGCACTTTGGCCGCAGTCGCGGACCACAAATATTTAACCTCTAATTTGAGGCACCTGCACCCCCTTGATCATTTCTTCAAAACTCAGCTTCGCCTGGCGACGCCAATTGGGCCTTTCGCTCGAAGTGCCGGGAACATTTTGCGGCCGCGTTTCAAGCCACAAATCTTCGAGATTAATTAAAGCGATTTCCGCCGGACTCGCTTTCAACCAGGCAGTCAATGCCGCAACGACTTCGCGGAGATTCGGCCTGGCCGTTTTCAAAAACCCCTGCTCTTTTAGGAATTGAACCAACGCGGTTTTGATTCGTTCGCGATATTTTTTCGCGCTCTTAAGCTGGTCGCGCGGGAGCAAACCCAATCGCACACTGTCCACCAGATCGTCGCCACGCCAATGCCCGGCGAACGTCGGTGTGTCATGCGTATTCAAGCTCGCGACTGAAAGTACCGGCGGTGTGGGCAGCGCAGCCTTGGGATCGGGCCGCGCTTGA
>DASZPR010000788.1:0-6328 GCA_035550235.1 Verrucomicrobiia bacterium
AAGAAGCGATCACGCCCGCCATTCCCAGCACCGAAGCGATGCCCAACACCATCCGCATATTCCACGCTTCCGGTTTGGCAGAGAAGCGCTCACGGTCATAGGCAATGGAAAGGATCGCGCCGTCGTTCAAGAGGGCGATCAAAACAATCATGACCGCCGTGACTGGATAGAAATTGAAAACCAGTATCGACAAAGTCATGAACAGCAACACACGAATGGTTTCGGCGATGCGGTAAATCGCGTAACTATTCATCCGCTGGAATATCTTCCGGCTCTCCTTTATGGCATCAATGATGACCGATAGCCCGGGCGTCAACAATACGATGGCGGCCGCCGCCCGCGCGGCGTCGGTCGCCCCGGAAACAGCAATTCCAGCATCGGCCTTTTTCAAGGCTGGCGCATCATTCACCCCATCGCCGGTCATGCCGACGATGTGGCCGTGTTTTTGGAGGACTTCAACGATGTGATATTTGTGCTCCGGAAAAACCTGGGCGAAGCCATCGGCTTTCTCGATGGTGTCGTCCAGTTGAGCGCCTTCAGCATGCGTCGTATTGGAAAAAAGGCTGGCATCGAGAATATTCGTTCCCAATCCAACCTGCCTCGCAATTTCCTTGCCGATGGCGACTTGATCACCCGTTATCATTTTCACCCCCACTCCCATTTCCCTCGCCGTGGCAATGGTGGACTTGGAATCTTCGCGCGGGGGATCGGAAAGCGGCAGCACCCCGAGAAATTGCCACTGTCCCTGCTCATTCGTCCGCGCAACCCCGAGCGAGCGAAAGCCCCGTCCCGCAAACTCATTGATCGTCTCCTCGGCTAACGATTGAATCTGCGCTGCATTTGCAGGCAACTTAAGAATCTCCTGTGGCGCTCCCTTGCTGACTTTGAATTGCTTGCCGTCGATTGTTTTCAACGTCGCTTCCGTGCGCTTGCTCACCGGGTCAAAAGGTCGGAAGTGTAGAACTTGAAATCTTTTCAGCGCCGCTTTGTCTTTCATCCCGTTCAACACCGCTTGGTCTATCGCATCGGCTGCCTCGGAGCGCGACGCCAGCGCAGCGGCAAGCACGACATCTTCCGGTTTAATACCTTCAACACAATAGGGATCGCCCACCACCAGTTGGTTCTGCGTTAGAGTGCCGGTCTTGTCCGAGCACAATATATCCATACCCGCCAGTTCCTCGATGGCGACCAACCGGCTCACAATCGCTTGCTTCCTGGCCAGCAATCGCGCGCCCACAGCCATCGTCACGGAAAGGACGGTCGGCATGGCGACGGGAATCGCCGCGACCGTCAGCACCAAAGCGAATTGCAGGGTGGTGATGAATTTGTCACCCCGAAATACGGCCACCGTTATGATCAAGACCACCAACGCGACAGCGAGGACGATCAGATAGTCTCCAATCTTGAGGACGGCTTTTTGAAAGTGGCTGACAGTTTGAGCTGATTCAACAAGTTGGGCCGTTTTTCCAAAATAGGTTTGTTTTCCCGTGGCAGTAACCAATGCGTCAATTTCACCCTTTTTCAAAATTGATCCGGAATAGACTGTCTCGCCGGGCTTTTTCTCGGCCGGCAAGGATTCTCCGGTCAGTGCCGATTGATCCACTTCAACTGGTTCTCCGTCGAGCAACCGGGCATCAGCGGGAACGATGTCTCCCAGTCTCATGCGAACCAGATCCCCCGTCACCAGTTCACGGGCCGGAAGATCGCGCCACTGGCCATCCCGCTTGACGCGCGCCTTCAAGGCGAGGTTTGCTTTGAGTGCCGCAATCGCATTCCCCGCCTGAAATTCCTCCCAAAATCCGACGACCGCGTTAGCCATGAGAAGAACCAGAATGATGACAAAATCGGCCCAATGTTGCACAACAGCGGAAAGGATCGCCGCCGCTTCGATCATCCACGGAATCGGCCCAAAAAAATGCGAGAGGAATTCCAGGAACGGATTACGCTTTTTTTCCGGCAGCTCATTGTAGCCCTCTTCGGTCAAGCGCCGTTGGGCCTCCGCTTGCGTAAGACCATTGGAGTCGCCGGGACTCGCCGGGGTTTTCAACTTCGTTGCCTCGGATGAAATCTCCTTTGGTCCAGGATTGTTCGATGATGGCTCATTCATGTTGACCCTTTCGTTTTGAACGCAGTGTTCATTCCTTCAGGCCAAGAACAATTTCCATCGAAACCCTCATGTGTCTCACAACCGAGCTTCCTATTTTGAACCTGGCCTTTTCCATTTCATCCGCTGGCCGAGACAGTTTCAATTTTGAACTCATAAACTCGAAATGAGCATTTCAAGTCTCAGCATTTACGGAAGAAGCCAAACTCAATTCCCAATTGCTCAAAGTCAAATGCAAGTCCTCTCGCAGGGAAGGATGAACTTCCGAAGGGCTTGAGAGCGGTGCAAAACCCCATCACTTTACCACACCGCCTGGCAAGTCATCGATGATCAATGGAGCGGGTGAAGGGAATCGAACCCTTGCAACCGGGTGCGTCTGTTTGCAATCTCTTGCAACTGGTGCATATCTTTGGATTGAGCAACGCAGAGCGAAATCCGAGTTACTTGACGCCAACTTCCCGGCGATAGCGGAATCGTTATAGGGGTTCCACCCTATTCTCCCGGTTTCAGATAAACTTACATTTAAGAAGAATCGGTTGTCTCTGCAAATTGACAGCGTCTCCGGTGGCGACTATTTTCGCAGCTTGCAGCTGCGATGCCATGTTGCAATGTTCAATTAACGACCATTTAAATGTGACATATGAAGCAAAAAAATCCCCTCACCAAATGCTTTAAAATCGTGCTCGCCTCCGTCTCGTGAATTTATTTCGCGTTGTACCACCTTGCGGAGCGCAAAGTTGAGCACCCAAAGTTTCATTTCAGAGGAAGATCCTTTTGCTGGAATTTCCCAGGCCATTCCCGGCCTGATTTGGTTTTGCGATCCGGAAGGCATTTGCAATTACGCAAGCCCGCGCTGTCGCGAATATACGGGTGCAGATTTCATAACATCGCGTGGCAACGGGGGGTTTGCGTTCGCGCACCCTGATGAATGCGAAAAGCTCACCGCTTCCTGGGCCGAATCGTTGAAAAGCGGGAGAGCCCATGAGTGTGAACTCCGGCTTCGCCGCCATGACGGAGTTTATCGCTGGCACCGTGCCCATGCCGTTCCGGAGTTGAACGAAAAAAAGTCCGTCAAGCGATGGGTGATTGTCTGCATAGATATTGATGAAGCCAAAAAATTGCAGGAAGAATCGGCCGCCATGCGTCAGACCCTCTTGCGAGCCAAGGAAGAGCTGGAGCGCACCGTCGCCGAACGCACCAAGCAGCTTCAGCAAGTGGTCGAACAACTCGAGTCTTTCGCATACAGCATCGCTCATGATATGCGTGCGCCGCTCAGGAGCATGCACCAGTACGCCATGATGGTGACGCAGGATTTTCCCGGCCAAATTCCCGCCGACGCCCAGCTTTATCTTCAAAAGATCGCCTCCGCGGCTGAAAAGCTCGATACACTTGTACGGGAGGTGCTCGTCTACACCCGCGTTTCGCAGGGCGAAATGGTTTTGAGCCCGACCGACCTGGATCGTGTCTTATCGGAAGTGCTGGTAGTATTGCCCGAAGTAAATTCGAGCCAGGTGGAGTTGAAAATTCATCGGCCTCTTCATACGGTGAAAGGCAATGAGACGGCGCTGATCCAGGTTTTTTCCAATCTGTTGTCCAATGCGGTGAAATTCATGCCACCAGAGCGTAAACCAAAAATTGAGATCTGGACGGAAGCCAAAGGAGAGGACAGCGTGAGGATTTACATAAAAGACAATGGCATTGGCGTGCCCTCGCAGGATCGTGAGAAGATTTTTCAGATGTTTGAGCGCCTCGAGCCATCTGCCAAATACGAAGGTAGTGGTATCGGTTTGAGCATCGTGCGACGGGCCATTGAGCGTATGTCCGGCAAGATAGGTGTCGAAACTTCTGACAATCCGGGAACCACTTTTTGGATCGAATTAAAAAAGGGAGACGCCCGTTGAATCCTTCTCTTATTTTGCACGTTGAAGACAGCCCGGATGATCGGCTGTTTCTTCGTCGCGCATTTGAGCAGGCCGGTATTCAGAACACCATTCTCGCGTTGGAAGACGGCCAAAAGGCGATCGATTATCTTTCATCCACCAAGTCCAATGAGAGCGGAAAACAACTCGCGATGCCTTGCATGGTTATTCTCGATCTGAAAATGCCAAAAGTGCATGGACTTGACGTATTGAAATGGATACGTGCCCACGAAGAATTCAAATCCATCATTGTGATTATCCTGAGTTCTTCCCCATTGCGGAACGATGTCGATACGGCTTATAAAATTGGTTCCAATTCGTTCCTGGTTAAGCCTCTGACCGGCGAGCAGATGAAAAATATCGCACGTTTGATTAAGGAATACTGGCTGGAACATAATGAGTTCCCTTCGCTGGCGGGCATGCAGGAACCTCTGAAAAAACTGGGTATAAAGCCGCCCCCGCCCTTTAACGGATGATTCTGATGTCTTTCGGGCGAGCGATTTGCTGGAGAGGATTTCAGGGTGCAGAAAGAAACATGAGCAGAGACGCCAATCGCAAAAATGCATCTGCTCGAAAATGAATTGTCAGCCGAATGAACCCGCAAATATTTTGAACAAACTTTGGATGTCTTCGAAGCAATTGAAGGAAGCGACGGTGAAGCTTGGCATTTCACGCAAATCGGCACGTGGCACTAAATGTGGCACTAAAATGGGGTAACCTCAAAGAACTGCCCGTGGTTATTGGAGCGGGTGAAGGGAATCGAACCCTCGTCTCAGCCTTGGGAAGGCCACATTCTACCATTGAACCACACCCGCTTCCGGCTTCTTAAGCTCTAGCAAATCGACTTCCGCGAAGCAACTGCTTTCGGTCACCGCGAGTATTTCCGAATAGCCGTTTGCCACCAGCCGGCGAGGGCTTTCGAGGGACGGATCCATGCCTGCCGATGCAGCCAGGGCACGACTTCGGCATCCGAAAGCACCAGCATTTTCTCCGCGGTGGTGAGCGCTTCGGGGCCCTGCCCCAAAAGTTTTTCGCCGAGTTCACGCACTTTCGGCTGGCCCACGCCGATCTTGGTAAGCGCATCGCGATATTCGGGATTCAATTGCTTCTCGCGCAGCAACGAGACGTGAATCGCGTTCACGTAGGGATCCAAAACGGCTTCGGCGATGATGGCGTTGGCCGGCGGCGGCGGGCCGGTTTTTTCCAGCAATGCCATCCGCACGCGCAAGGTGTCGAGTTCCGAGGGCGGAAAGGTTTCCTCGGGCGTGAGAAATAATCCGAGGCTGCGCGCACGGGAACCCAGGCTGGTGCGGCTGGTGAGAACGCAGAGCGGAATTGATGACACCATCCCCAGCAACACCGGCAAAAACCACCAGAAGGTCGCCTGGTCGAGATTCCATACCGCCGCGCCCCACACGATGCCGATCAATGTGTGCGCCCAATGCTGCCGAAAGGCGACCGACCAGGGGATGCCGTCCGCGGAGCGTTTTTGCGGGCCCCAATTCACACCGATGCCGAACAAAATGGTGGCGACAAATTTTGAGTGCCACAACATTTGCAGTGGCGCGTGGAACGAGGAAAAAAGCGTTTCAAGCACCGCGCTGATCGTGGCGCGTTGCAGGCCGCCAAATTGGATTCGCCGCTGGCGATCAAACGCGAGGTCAATCAACGCGAGAACTTTCGGCACAAACAGCACACACATGCAGATCACGAAAATCAGGAACGCGTGCTGCATGCCGGTCAACGGAAGCCATTGCGTCGTGACGCCGCGCGTCACGATGAGCGACAAGTGGCTGGTTTTCAGATTCCACAGCGACCAGTTGAACGCGAGCAAAAAGAGAAGCCACAACGGACTGGCGAGATAACCGAAAATGCCCATCAAAAGATGGATGCGGCTGATGCCCCGTATGCCGCGCCCGAACAGCACGAGCGTGTGTTGCAGATTCCCCTGGCACCAGCGGCGGTCGCGTTGCGCGTTGCTGATGATGTCCTGCGGAATTTCCTCGTAGCTGCCTTCGAGGTCGTAAGCGAGCCAGACCTGCCAATTTTCTTTCACCAACAGCGCGGCTTCCACGAAATCGTGGCTGAGGATTTGCCCGCCGAACGGCTTGCGCCCGGGCAAATGCGGCAGGTCGCAATATTGCATGAATGGGTCGGTGCGAATAATCGCGTTATGCCCCCAATAATTACCAAAACCCTGCGACCAGAAGTTCAATCCCGCGATAAAGATCGGCCCGTAGAGACGATTCGCAAATTGCTGCATGCGCCCGAACAGCGATTCGGCATTGGCGAGCGCCGGCACGCT
>DASZPR010000789.1:0-6769 GCA_035550235.1 Verrucomicrobiia bacterium
ACTTCATCATTTTAATCTTGGTAGCCATACGCTCAGTCGGGAATTTGTTCGCAGTAAACGTGCCAGTGGGAAGGAGATGTGGGAGCGAAATACGCAATCGTTAGAACTGCCCCGGGGAAGGAGTACGCCGCCAATTTTTGACAGATTCACAAAACAAAAAATGGCGGGAGGAAATCCCGCTTGGCACGTCAGTTTAGTTCTGGTTAGCTTGCCGCGCTTATTCAATTAATGACACGACTGCCCATCATCGTAGCGGCCGCGATTTTTTCCTTCTTCGTTTGCCTGCCTGTCCGCGCGCAGCAGTTGAAGTCGAATGTTGAAGTTCGAAGTCTTAGCGGAAGCGGCACTGATGTGGTAATCGATCTGCGACATAACACGATGGGCGGGACGAACGGGGTGTTGATCAAATATAACGGGACAGTGCTGACGGCGGATTCCGCTTTTGTGGACAGAGGTTCCGGTGAGGCCATCGCGGACGGGCACGTGCACATTCAGCAGGGGGATCAGATGTGGGTGGGTGATCACATCAAATATAATTTCAACACGCACGACATGGCGGCGGAGCAGTTTCGCTCGGGGAAAGCGCCGGTGTTCATGGAGGGCAAGGGGCTTCATGGGAACGTGGTCTCGAACCAGTTGGAGCACGGCACTTATGATGCGACGAACGCGATCATCACGACGGATGACGTGCAGAAACCGGCGATCAAAATCCACGCGAGCCGGATGAAAATCACGCCGAATGATAAATTGCAGGCGTGGAACGCGGTCCTGTATTTGGGGGACGTGCCGGTGTTTTATTTTCCGTACTACGAGCGGAATCTTGGGCCGAACGCGAATAATTTTGATTTTGTGCCGGGGTATCGCAGCACTTTCGGGCCGTTCATCCTGGGCAGTTACACGTGGTATTTGAACGAGGAGCTAAACGGGAGGTTTCATCTCGATTACCGGGAGAAGCGCGGCGTGGGGGTGGGACCGGATTTTAATTACAACCTCGGCCGCTGGGGTAAGGGTGAGTTGAATTATTATTACACGCACGACGATGATCCGCAGACGAACTTCGTGAATGCGCCCGTGTTCGCGAATCGCCAGCGGCTGGATTTTTCGTATCTCGCGAATCCTTACACGAACGTGGAAGTTCGCGCGCATGTGCAGTACCAGAGCGACGCGGGCGTGGTGCGCGATTTCTTTGAAGGTGAATACCGCCAGAATCCGCAGCCGAAGACGTTCATCGAGGCGGACAAACTCTGGCCGAATTTCAGTCTCGACGTGCTGACGCAGCCGCGCGTGGATAACTTTTTGGAAACGGTGGAGCGATTGCCCGACGTGCGGCTCTCCGGTTTCCAACAGCAGATTCTCAACACGCCGGTTTATTATGAGAGCGAGAGTACGCTGGGATATTATCGGAGGTTGTTTCCGGAGACAAACGGCATCAACGCCGATGCGCTGAGTTACTCGGCAGGGCGCGCAGACACGTATCATCAGTTGACATTGCCCGAGACGTTTTTTGGCTGGCTGAACGTCACGCCGCGGGTAGGCGGGCGGTTCACGTATTACACGGAAGCCAGCGGACCGGGCACGAATACGGAGGAGGAAACGCGCGGCGTCTTTAACACTGGTGCGGAAGTTTCCTTCAAGGCATCGCAGGTGTGGCCGGGCGTAAAAAACGGCCTGCTCGATGTGGATGGGATTCGGCATATCATCCAGCCCTCGGTGAATTACGTGTACGTGCCGAGCCCGAATGTGCATCCGAACCAATTGCCGCAGTTTGACAGTGAATTGCCGAGCCTGCGGCTGTTGCCGATTGAGTTTCCGGAGTATAACTCGATTGATTCCATCGACAGCCAGAACGTATTGCGCTTTGGTTTGCGAAACCAATTGCAGACGAAACGCGAGGGACAAGTCACGGACCTGCTCGATTGGCAATTATACACGGACTGGCGTTTGAAGCCGCGCCCGGACCAGCGCACCTTCGCGGATTTATATTCCGACCTGAGCTTTGCGCCGCGCTCATGGATCACGCTGGAATCGCAAACGCGGCTGGATTTGAACACGGGCAATTGGCGCATGGCGCTGCACACGTTGACGCTGGCGCCCAGCGATAGGTGGAGTTGGACGGTCGGGCATTTTTATTTGGCCAACGACTTTAGCCGTCTGCCGACGGCGCTCGGCCAGGGGGACAATGTTTTCACCAGCGCGCTGTTTTTCAAGTTGAACGAAAATTGGGGCACGCGTTTCACGCATCATTTCGATGTGCGCAGCGGGAGATTGCAGGAGCAGTATTACAGTCTTTATCGCGACATGCGGAGCTGGACCGCGGCCATTACGGGCGGGATGCGGGACAACAACGGGTTCGGTCCGAAGGATTATTCGCTCGTGTTCACGTTCTCGTTCAAGGCGAAGCCGAAATACGGTCTCGGTGCGGACAGCGTGCGGCCTTATTCGATGTTGGGATTGCAGCAGTAGGCGAGCTGGCAAAATTCTCGGCCCGTAGCCAAGGGCACGACAGCCGATAGTATTTTAGCGCCGCAGGCGCGTCATCTTTGTAGTTGTTGCTTTCCAATAGTTCCAAGCCCCGTCGGGAGCGGGATATTCCTCCGCAATCGAGTGGTGATGTCGCTCCTACGGAGCTTGCCTGATCAATCTGCCTTGGTTCTACAAAGATGCCTCGCCTAACGGCGCTGGGATGCGGGCGTTCGGTATCGCGTTGGCGAGTGGTGAAACGAGCGAGGCTGCTGTGCCAAAGGCGAACGGCGCGCACGGAGTGACGCGCTCTACCATCCAGCTTTAATCCGGGTATCCATCCGGATGCTTCTTATGCCAGGCCCAGGCGGTGGTGACGATATCTTCCAGCTTGGGAAATTTTGGTTTCCAACCGAGGTCGTGGATCGCTTTTTCAGCGGAGGCCACGAGCTTCGGCGGGTCGCCGGGACGGCGTGGTTTTTCGATCGCGGGAATTTTTTTGCCAGTGACTTTTTCGCACATTTCAATCACCTGGCGCACGGAATAGCCATCGCCGTTGCCGAGATTGTAGAAGCCGGTTTTGCCCGGTTGCAGGCCGAGCATGTGTGCCTGCGCGAGGTCGCGGATGTGGATGTAATCGCGGATGCAGGTGCCATCGGGCGTCGGGTAATCGGTGCCGAAAATTTCGCAATTCTGCTTTTTGCCAAGCGCCACGAACAGGATGTTCGGAATCAAATGCGTTTCGATGCGATGGTGTTCGCCGAATTTTTCGCTCGCGCCGGCGGCGTTGAAATAACGGAAGGCGATGAACTCCAGTTTGTAAATCTGCTGATACCAAATCAGCACTTTCTCAAACATCAACTTCGCTTCGCCGTAGGGATTGATGGGGCGCTGCGGCAAATCCTCGGTCATCGGCACGCGATCCGGCGGGCCGTAGGTAGCGCAGGTGGAGCTGAAGACGAATTTCTTCACACCACATTCCACGGCGGCATCGGCCAACTTGAGCGCGTTGACCATGTTGTTGTGAAAATATTTTTTCGGATTCGTCATCGATTCGCCCACGAGCGCGCTCGCGGCGAAGTGCATGATGGCGTCGGGCCTGGTCGATTTGACGGCGTTGAGGATGTCGCCTTCTTCTTCCGGCTTCGCGAGAATGAATTTGGCGCGCGGATCGACGGCCGAGCGATGGCCTTCGGTCAGATTATCGTAAACCGTGACTGCGTGTCCCGCATTGAGCAATTCTTCCGTGCACACCGAGCCGATGTAACCCGCGCCGCCAGTGACAAAGACGTTCATGGGTGGGGAAGGTAAACGGGCGGGGCGGAAGGCTCAATCTGGAAATTGTTTCGTTCGTGATCACTGGGATTGAAACGTAAAACGTGAAACGTGACTTCCGCCCGGCGCGCCAAACAATATTTACGTTTTACGTTTCAGTTAATCTCACGCGCCCGAATGCAAGACACCTCCGCACTGTCATCAAAATTCTCCAGCTTAGGAACGATGCACGCGCAGTCGGCGATGGCGTAGGGGCAGCGTGGGTGAAAGGGGCAACCGCTCGGTGGATTCATCGGGGACGGCGGGTCGCCGGCGAGGATGATGCGCTCGCGCTTTTTTTCACGAACGGGATCCGGAATCGGCACGGCGCTGACGAGCGCTTTGGAATAGGGATGGAGCGGGCGCTCGAACACTTTTGCGGCGGGGCCAAGCTCGACGATTTTTCCGAGATACATCACGGCGATGCGATCGGAGTTGTGTTTGACGACGGAAAGATCGTGTGAAATAAAAATCAGCGTGAGCTGCATCTCGCGAGACAGTTTGGCGAGCAGGTTGATGATTTGCGCCTGGATGGAAACGTCGAGCGCGGAAACTGGTTCGTCGGCGACGATCAATTTGGGTTCCACGGCCAATGCGCGGGCGATGGCGATGCGCTGGCGTTGGCCGCCGGAAAATTCATGCGGATATTTTTTCAGGAAGCGCGGCGATAAACCGACCTTCTCCATGAGTTCTTTGACGCGGCGAGGCATTTCGGCGCGCGGGATTTTCGTGTGTGCCTGAATCGCTTCCGCGAGCGTGTCGAAGACCGTCATGCGCGGATTGAGCGACGCGTAAGGGTCCTGGAAAATCATCTGGAAATCCGCGCGCGCGTGGCGCAGCTCGGAGCCGCGCAGTTGCGTGAGATTTTTTCCGGCCAGCACGACGACACCTTCAGTCGCGGGGATCAATTGCAGAATCGTGCGGCCCAGTGTGGATTTGCCACAGCCGGATTCGCCGACGAGGCCGAGGATTTCGCCGCGTCGCAACGTGAGCGTAACGCCGTCCACGGCTTTGACGGTGCCGATCTCGTGCCGGAAAATGATGCCGCGCTCCACGGGGAAGTGGGCTTTCAGGTCTTTGATTTCGAGAAAGGCGTCGGGCATAAATTATTTAACCACGGATGGACACGGATAAAAACGGATGCGGCAGGCAGGGACGCTGCGTCCATTGGTGGAGCGTTGCGCATGAATGACGCGATCGGTTGGCCGATTCCGCCCGCTAGTACGCGGGCGGGGACGGCGCAAGCGCGCCGCCCCTACCTTGGGCGATGTTTCCAGGTGGTGGAGTATGGGATGCATCGTGTTATTCAAAGTTTGATTTCACCCTTTTGCACGCGCAGACAAGCGGTCGCGTGGCCGGGCGCGATGTCTTTCAGTGCGACGGGTTGTTGGCATTGTTCCTGCGCGAATTCGCAGCGCGGCACGAAGGGGCAGCCTTCGAGGTTCCGCGACAAATCCGGCGGCATGCCAGGAATCGTGTAGAGCGCCTCGCCTTTGGGTTGCAGCGCGGGAATCGATTTTTGAAGCGCGCGGGTGTAGGGATGCGCGGTTTGGGCGAACAATTCACCCGTCGCCGCGCGCTCGACGATGCGCCCGGCATACATCACCTGCACGCGTTGGCAAAAGCCGGCGACGACCCCGAGGTCGTGCGTGATCCAGATCACCGCCATGCCGAGTTCCCGCTGCATTTTTTTGACGAGGTCGAGAATCTGCGCCTGCACGGTGACGTCGAGCGCGGTGGTCGGTTCGTCGGCGATGAGCAGCTCGGGTTTCGTGATAAGCGCCATCGCAATCATCACGCGTTGGCGCATGCCGCCGGAAAATTCGTGCGGATAACTGCGGATGCGTTTCGCGGCGTCGGGCACGCCCACCTCCGCGAGCATGGCGGCGGCGCGTTTCAGCGCGTCGTCGCGGCTGATTTTTTCGTGGATCAACAGCGGTTCGATGAGTTGCTCGGAAATCCGCATATACGGATTTAGCGAGGTCATCGGGTCCTGAAAAATCATCGAGATGCGTTTGCCACGGATTTTGCTCAATTGTTCGCGCGAGGCTTTGAGCAGATCGATGCCGTCGAACATCGCGGTGCCGCCTTCGATTCTTCCGGGCGGTTGCGGGATCAAGCGCATCAGCGAATAGCACGTGACGGATTTTCCGGAACCGGATTCGCCGACGATGCCGAGCGTGTCGCCTTTTTCCAGCGAGAACGAGACGTCGTTCACGGCGCGGACGATGCCGTGCCGCGTGTGAAACGAGGTGCGCAGGTTGGTGACTTCGAGCAGCGGCATATCAATCCTTCGACGCGCGCACATCGAGCGCGTCGCGCAATCCGTCTCCGAGAAAGTTGAGTGAAAACAGCGTGACCGAGAAAAAGAGACTCGGATAAATGAGCAGCCAGGGATATTCCTCCATGCTCTTGCGGCCGTCGTTGATGAGCGTGCCCCACGAACTCATCGGCGCCTGGACGCCCAGGCCGAGAAAACTCAGAAACGCTTCCAGCAACATGACGGTCGGCACAATCAGCGTGCCGTAGATGGCGACGATGCCGAGGACGTTCGGAATCATGTGGCGCAAAATAATTGCTCGTTTGCGCAAGCCGAGGGCGATGGCGGCTTCGACAAATTCCTGCCGCTTGAGGGACATAACCTGGCCGCGAACAATGCGCGCCATATCCAGCCACGATACCGCGCCGATGGCCATGAAGAGAAGAATGATGTGGCGGCCAAAGATGACGAGAATCAAGATGACGAAAATGACGAACGGCAACGAATAGATGATGTCCACAACGCGCATCATCACGACATCGAGCCGCCCGCCGACGTAACCGGAAATCGCGCCGTAGAGCACGCCGATGATTACCGAGACGAGAGTGGCCGCCAACCCGACCGAAAGCGAGATGCGCCCGCCATAAAGAATGCGCGCCAGCATGTCGCGCCCCAGAATGTCCGTGCCCAGCCAGTGGTCGAGGCTCGGCGGCTTCGCGCCCAGGGAAAGGTTGG
>DASZPR010000790.1:0-2818 GCA_035550235.1 Verrucomicrobiia bacterium
GGAGCGTGCAGCGGGTGGTGCCTTTTTGCGAACACGCCGCCGCCATCGTCGGGTATGCCGGCGATTATCGGTTCGGAGATCCCACGCCGGTCGTTTTCGTTCCGCCGTCACAACCCCCGCGCACGGTCAATCCTGATCTCGGTGACCGCACGGATCACACGCTCTTCGTGACCTATAATCAGATTCTTTGCCGGCATGCGGTCTTTCAGCCCTACTACCAATTGAAATACACACATTTCATGGATTCGACCCTTGGCTCCCGCAACGACCTGCTTAGTTCCGTGGGCGCGGCGCTGTATTTTACGGTCTGCTCGAATTGCGAAATCCGCGCTTTCGCGGACTATAACACGCGTTTTTCGGATAATCGCTTCGTTTCGGAATACCAGCAGTTTGACGGCGGCGGCGGCGTTAATGTGACGTTCCGGTTTTGAGCGGGTTTGAATCCGCCTCGACGCTTCGGCAAGGATTTGCGAATCTTGCGGGTCTTTGCCAACGCATTATGAGCGAAACGCCGGAACTTTCCTTTGTGATTCCCTGCTATAACGAGCAGGATAATTTGCGCACGCTCGTCAAAGCCATCGGCGATTCCGTCGCGCCGCTCCAGCGCACCTACGAGATCGTCATCACGGATGATTGCAGCAAGGACAATTCGTGGGCGGTGCTTAAAGAGCTCGCCGCGGCGGATCCGCGCGTGCGCGGGTTGCGCTTCGCGTATAATTGCGGGCAATCGGCGGCAATGTGGGCGGGCATGAAGGCGGCGCGGGGGAAATTCATTGTCACGCTCGATGCCGATTTGCAAAACGATCCGCAGGACCTGGCGCGATTGCTCGAGCCGCTCAAGGATTTCGATTGTGTGTGCGGCAGCCGGGTGGCCGCGCGCAGCAAAGGGGATAATTTTGTGCGCGTGGCCTCCTCGCGCATTGCGAATTGGGTGCGCAATAAATTATCCGATGAAACCATCAGCGACGCGGGCTGTTGTTACCGAGCCTTCAAGCGCGAGTGCGTCGACAACCTGAAATTTTTCAAGGGCATGCATCGTTTCCTGCCGACGTTATTTAAAATCGAAGGCTACACCGTCACGGAAGTGGACGTGCGCACGAATCCGCGCCTGGCGGGCAAGAGCAATTACGGCATCGGAAACCGGCTCTTCGCCTCATTCTACGATTTGATTGCGGTGCGCTGGATGAAGAAGCGGATGTTTCAATATAAGGTGTCGGAGCGGGTGAATTGATCTCCGAGCGACTCAGTTTTTCTTCACGCCGAACACGCTGTCCATAATCACCTCCTTGGTTTTCCACAGCAGCGCCATGGTCATGGCCAGTGGCAGCAGGCCGAGCAGCGCCACCAGCGCGAGGCCGCCACGATCCCACGCCGCGAGGATGGGGCCGAATTGTTTGGGCAATTCCGGGATGTGCGCGATCACGACCCGCAGTGCGGATACGGCCAACAACGCGGTGAGCAACATATGGTTCACCGAGGTAAATTGCCGCGTCTCGTAACGCAAGGTTTCATCCGGCAGCATGGCGCCCAGTCGCAGCAGCACGGTATTGAGGGTGAAAAGAAAAAACCACGCGGACACCGCGAGGGCGGCCATGGATATTTCGAAGAACAGCAAATCCGGCTGGTGATTCCACCAGAACACAAATGGGCTGAGACCGAGGTTGATGAGCGCAAAAACTTTTGCGCGGTCCAGCGCACTGCGCCAGGGGCGTTCCTGTTTTTGAAACGAATCCAGTTGCCACAACCCGAATAGAAGCAGGCCGGTGGCGGCGATCGGCGGCACGACGCCGTAAATTTGAAACCATCCGGCCACGGCGCTGCCAACGCAGATGATGAGCGCCGCGGGCAATCCCCAAAATAACGCCGACAAGCCGCGCACCAAACGGCCCAGTGAATGGAGGAGCTCGGGGTTCGGCGCGGTGTCAGGCATGGGCAGAATGCAGAATGTAGAATGCAGAATGCAGAAACGAAATCGGTGTGGAAAGCTCCACAAAAAATTCTTCCTTCTTCATTCTTCCTTCACCCTTTAGAAATTGAGGTAAGTGTAATCCTTCAAACCCTTTTCGTATTCGTCCAGCAAACGCATCGCTTCGGAGGGCTTCATGCGGTCGGATTTGATGGCCTCGTCCATCTGCCCTTTCATCTGGCGCTTCAATTCATTTTCGTCGTATTGCACGGCTCCGAGCGCTTGCCCAATGGTGGTCCCTTCGATGATTTCTTCGACGTAATAACCGGTGGCCTCATCCGGATCGAGGAACACGTGCACCTCGTTCACGCGGCCGAACAAATTGTGCAAATCGCCCATGATGTCCTGGTAGGCGCCCATCAGGAAAAAGCCGATGTAATACGGCTCGTATTGGCCGTTGCCGTTGAGGTTGAGCTTGTGCAGCGGCAGCGTGTCCCGCACGTCGCGGAGATCGATGAACTTGTTTATTTGCCCGTCGGAATCGCACGTGATATCGACGAGCGTGCCTTCGCGATCGGGACGTTCAGTCAAGCGGCTCACGGGCATGATGGGAAAAAGCTGGCCGAGCGCCCAATGATCCAGCAGCGATTGGAACACGGAGAAATTGCAGAGGAACTGGTCGGCCAGGCTATCTTCGAGCTTGCGGATTTCCTCGGGGATATAGGCCTGGCCCTGGTAGCTTTGCACGACCTCCAGGCCGATCTCCCAATAAAGGTTTTCGATCTTCGCCTTGTCCGGCAGATCCATCATGCCGAGCGTGAACATGTGGTGCGCGTCATCGCGGCGTTCGAGCGCATCGTGATAGGCTTCGAGCTTGTTGAGCTTGCAAAGATTCTTGCGGATGTCCAGCAG
>DASZPR010000791.1:0-3125 GCA_035550235.1 Verrucomicrobiia bacterium
CAGTTTGCTTGTGCCGTTCGTGGCCACCCACGAGTTCGAACTGGCATTGAAGCTCATCAAACTAAATTGGAAATGCCAGCGCAGTTGCTTCAGGTCGTTGGTGGATTTGGTGATGGCGCGGTCATGCACCACAATGTAATCGGGACGCAGATAAACCACATGGCGAGTCAACTTCTTCGCGGTTCCGATGCCGGGCGTGAAGTTATCTCCGTACGATGCCGCATAATCGCCACCGGCGTAAACGTAACCATTGGTCGCCTCATACGAACTCATCACGCAACCGGGTGTGCCGAACCAGGAACCCTGGTTGAAACGATAGGTTTGTGTTCCCACGCCGTTGTCATCAATGCACATCAAATTGCCAAAGGAACTCTGCGTGCTGGGAGTTTGATTTTCACCGATCTCGTTCGCATTGATGAGCAAGCCGTCGCCGCCGCGTTGAATTTCCAACTGGCCCTGGCAATTTTGTTGATGCTCGGTTTCAAGCAGGTTGCCCAATTGAAACGCAACCCAGGTTGAGTTGTAGTTCCAATCGTTGCGCGCGACGATGAGACCGGTGCCCAGGTTGTTATATTGCAGCGGCGCGGAACCCCAAAACGAGGTTGGCGCAGATGGATCGCGGTAAAGCAAGTCCTGCATGTCTCGCAGTTGGCTGTCGGGATAATTTTGGATGATATAATTCGCGTTGCTGCGGGCGGTGGTGTTGGTCGTTGCGGCCGCCATGATGTAAAAAAGGTCTTTGTCAACAAATGGCGCCGGGTAGGCATACCAATCGCCGCCGTCATAAACGGTGTTCTGACTCGGTTGTGCGCTGATGAGGCTGTTAATCACCTGCCCGGCCCAGGTGCGCTCAGGCACGATGTTGGCCAATCCGGCAGTTTCCAGCGCCAGTCCGGACAAGATTAAATTCCGCGAAGCTTGCTGGCCGTAATTCCATCCTTCAGCCCAGAAGCCACCGTACAGGCTCGTCGAGATATTCGTGATCACCGGCAAAACATTCTGCTGCCGATAAGCGATTGCTTGATTGAGCAAACGCGTGCCGTTGGTGTTGCGTCCCCCGCTCACTGCGAGAGCCGTGAGAACGCTGCTGATGTAATTGCCCTCGGCATAGTTGCTGGCGGGATCGTTGACCAAATAGACGGCGTCTTGTGAAGCGTCTGACCAACGCACAAGCATATCCGCGACTTGATTTTTAAACGCGGGCGTGAAGCCCGGGTAACCATACAACCAGTCGAAGCCCATCGAGGTAAATTTGCCCAGGTAACGCGAGGGAAAACCGCTGTCGATGAAGATGGAATTGAGCCCGCCGTCACCCGCGCTGGATTGCTGGAAGGCCAGCGTTGAAAAATCCGCAGCATGAACGCCATAAATATATTCAACGTAAACAGCTTGATTGGCCGTTGGCGCGGTGGTCAGCGTGATGGTGTTGCCGGATAAAGTGAAACCCGCGCTCGCGCCATTCAGACTGGACGCTTCGGTGACATAATAAGTGGCACCGGCCGCTGGCCGGTTGGTTGTGGCAATGGACCAATCGATCAGGTAATTCGGCAAATCACCGCTGTGCCGCCAGTCCACGCCCTCGACGTAATTCGTCGGGCCATCGGAAGTATTGCTGACTTTGATGTAAGTGACGTAGCTATCCACCTCGTCGGTCTTGTTCGTCCCCGAGGCGCGGGTGACGGAAACAACCGAGATCGGCGCCTTATAAACTTTGACCGAAGCCGAGACGATGTTGGTGTTGGGCAAAGTGAAAACTTTGGTCGTGCCATCGCCACGCCCAATATATTGCTGGGCGTATTCGCCAAATTTCTGGTGATCCTGCAAGGCGGATCGCATTAGCGCGAGCGCCTTGTCCGCGTATTTATTTGCCGTCGTCGGATCTTGAAATTCCAGCACCTTGTAACCCAACGCATAATCACCGATCCACGACAACTCATCGCCCTGGTAGGCCGCACCGGATTCAATCACCACGTTAAGTTGTCCATCCAGTCGCGACTTGAAACTTTGCCACTGGGTACTATTCGTGGCGGCTTTCTGGCGGAGCGAAGTGAGCACGGCTGGCGTCAACAAAATGCGCGAGGGCACTTCGGCCTGAATCGTGTTGGTGCTGAAGTGCGTTCCGCTCGCATCCGTCACCGAAGATTTCACCGTATAGATTCCGTCGCCTTGATACGTGTGCGTGGGTGCATTGGAAGTCGACGTGGTGCCATCTCCAAAATCCCATGTATACGAATCGCCTGCGATCGGCGGCAGAAATGTCACCGGCACACCGACCGATTGACTCAATGTTTGCGGCAGCATCAGCAATCGATAGTAACGGCGCTGACGCGAACCGAAAATTCCGCCCGTGAGTGAACCGTTGTCGGTCCACGCGGAGTTGCTGAACACGGAGGCCATGACCGGCGGCAGATTGCTCCAGTTGATCAGGTCGCTGCTGACCTGAACCTGCTGCATTTGTCCGGGAACGCTGTCCCAAAGTAGATTAACGTTATTTGAAGAAATCGAGGCTTCGAGTTCCGCGGCATCCGGCGCCGCTAAAACGCGCGTGCAGAGCGATAACGTGACACCGAAAAAAAGGCCCTTCCAAATTTGTTTCATGCTTCTCCCATTGATTTTTGTTTTCGGACGCTTTAGCAGGTCGAGGGCCAACAGAATTCGCTTTGCAAACCGCTGAATTCAGCGCGCGACGTTCTCGATTGGGACATCGGCCTGACTCATCTTTAACTTTCGCGTTAATCGAATTTTTTCCTCAAATGCGGAAACCTTTTTGCGAATGATGTATCCTACTCGAGATGATTTTCGTCTCAGCTTTTGCGCGCGTCGCGAGTTCATTTCGAAAACGGCCGCGCACTAAAAACTGATTCCAACATTCTAAAAAACGACTATGCCTAAACCCCTACTGACGGCTGCGCTCGCACTTGTTTCCACGTTGTTGTTTTCCAGTTGCGCCACGCAACACACTTCAATTCCCGCCGGCAGCGAACAGAACCGCAGTGATTGGATGCGCGGAAAATGGGGTGTGATGACGCATTACCTCGCCGATTGGCAATCGCACGAGCATAACATCCCAATGAGCCCGGAGATGTGGAACCAGATGGTCGATAATTTCGATGTCGAAGGGCTCG
>DASZPR010000792.1:0-11444 GCA_035550235.1 Verrucomicrobiia bacterium
GGCCCCGCCATCACCGACCCCGACGCTCAAGCCGACTGGGCCTGGCTCCGCGACCGCACCTCCGCCAACATCACCGGCGTGCTACCGACGTACTGACGTAGCCGCCAAGGTAACGAGGCGGATTCTCCCTGTAGGAGACGACGTGAGGAGTCTCTAACTTCAAAGCAACCGCATTGGTTCAGCTTCCCTGAGCTAGCGTCCTGAAAATTTGAAAAACGCCAACGGCTATTATGATAAGAAAAAAACCGCCAACAATAATTCCTCCAACAAAAGCCGCTAGTGCCGCCAAACGATCAGGTGCCCGCCGTCTCGCTCGAAACGAATAGACGGTCGCAATAGGTGTCAAAAATCCCCACAGCATCGCCAGCAAAGTCGAAAGGACATAACCAACATGTTCAAACATGGTCAGTCCGGAAAAGGACGCTAGCACCAGGACGAGGCCCGCCCATCCGCGAGAAGGGAGCTTGTGCACAAAACAAGCAGCGGAAGTGCCGGCTATCATGGAACTGACGGCCAGCGCCAGATGCAGCTTTTGTTGACTATCCATCGATGGTTTTTACTTAACGTCGAATCCACTCCCCAAACCCCGGCAATGGAAACGACAACAACTTCTGAATCTTCTCGCAATTCAAAGACGTATCCGGCGACCTCGGCAACCCGCGGAAATCTCGTATCGAACCTGCCTCCATTTTCACCTTCAACGGCGCCCAAGACTCCGCCAGCAATCGCCCAATCTCCCACCGCGATAAACGCTCACTCCCCGTCAGGTGATACAATCCGGGTTTGTCCTGGCCCGCCAATTCCCACACCGCCCGCGCCGTTATTTCCGCCGGAATTGGACAACGATACTCGTCCGTAAAAAGCTGCAGCGTCTCCCCGCGCTCCACCGCGCTCCGCATCTGCTCATTGAACGCCCGATTTCCCGTCGGTGATTTCCCGAAATTCAGCGACGTCCTCACCACCGTATGCTTCGGATTCGCCAGCGCGATACGCTCTGCCTCCACCTTCGTTTTCGCATAGGCGCTGAGTGGATTTACCGCCGCTGTTTCGTCATAATTTCCCGCCAGCCCATCGAACACCAAATCCGTGGAAAAAAAGAACAGTGGAATATCCTTCGCCAATTCCGCCAGCACACTCGTCACATCCACGTTCAGCTTGCGCGCCAGCGCCGGATTCTTCTCGCACGCCGGTGTATTCGCTAGCGCCGCACAATGAATCACCATCCCCGGCGAATCTTTCTTAAACGCCTCCCGCACGGCGGCGAAATTCTCCAAGTCTAAATCCGCGCGCGTCAACCCATGCACCCGCCGTGAAGCCGCAAACCGCGGCGCTGTCTCCACGAGATAATTCCCAATCAACCCGCCCGCGCCAGTGATCCAGACAGGACGCTCGTTCATTTGAGTTTCATCGCGAAGTGATGGGCGATGATATCCATTCGGCTCGCCAGATAAAATCGATGGGCACCAAATCGTTGCACGCCGGAATCCAGATGAAACTGATCGCAACCGTGCGCCTTCGCCTCATTGATCAGCCATTTGAGAAGTTTTTGCCCATAACCCTTGGAGCGCGATTTCTCGGCAGTCACGAGGTCATCCACGTACATGAATTTTCCCCAGGAAAGACTTTCGGAATAACGATAGCCCGCCACCGCCATCACTTTCCCTTTGTCACTCAGGAAAGCGAGTTGATAACCGGCGCGTTGCTGGCGCTTGATGCGCGCCACGAATTCCTCCGCCTTCAGATGCGGCCGCAATTCCGCCATGACCGCAAAGCAGCGTTGAATATCCTCGCGAGTCGTTGCCAGCGCAATGGGCATAGTGGCCAAATCAATCCAGCAATCGTTTCGTGATGCCGCCATAGGCATCAATCCGCCGGTCCCGTAAAAATGGCCAATGCGTCCGCGTCGTATCCACGTTTTCCAAATCCAACGGCACAATCAGCGTCTCTTCCTTGTCCGCACTCGCCTTGGCAAGAATTTGTCCCGACGTGCCTGCCACAAAACTTTGCCCCCAGAACTCAATCCCATCGCCACCCACGCCTTTGAGCACCTCGTGTCCAATCCGATTCGGCACGCACACGTAACAACCATTCGCAATCGCATGGCTCCGCTGAATCGTTTCCCACGCGTTATGCTGTAGTGCGCCGTATTTTGCCTTCTCGCCCGGATGCCAGCCGATCGCCGTCGGATAAAAAAGAATTTCCGCGCCCTGCAACGCCGTCAACCGCGCGCCCTCGGGATACCATTGATCCCAGCACACCAGCACGCCGATCTTCGCATACTTCGTCTGCCATGCTTTAAATCCTAGATCTCCCGGCGTGAAATAAAATTTCTCGTAAAACAACGGGTCATCCGGAATATGCATCTTCCGATAGATGCCCAACAGCGAACCGTCCGCATCAATGATCGCCGCCGTGTTGTGATAAACTCCAGCCGCGCGCTTCTCGAACAGCGACGCAATGATCACCGCGCGATGTTTCTTCGCAATCTTTTGAAACGCCTCTGTGCTCGGCCCCGGGATTGATTCCGCCAGCTTGAAATAATCGTGGTCCTCGAACTGGCAAAAGTATTGCGAGCGAAACAACTCCTGCGTGCAGATAATCTTCGCGCCCTGTTTCGCCGCGCGCTCGGTCGCCGCCAGCGTCTTGGCCAAGTTCACCTTCGGGTCCTGAGAACACGCGGTCTGAATCAACCCAACTTTGATGATAGAGGACATGTGGTTCAGTAAATCGTTAAATCAATTAAATATGTTAAATGAGTTTGGAGTCGAAAACCGTCTCGCGCAAACCTCATTTAACCGATTTAACTCATTTAACCAAATCGGAGCGCCGGTCTCCGACCCGGCGCGAACGAGGTGTTTTTTTGAAGAGCCTTCCGGAACCGACTCAACTTTTATTGCGAATCCTCACCGAATGCTCCAGCACTTGCGTGCTGCCCCTGGAATCCTCCATAGCCGACGCCGCCGGAACGATCTGTCCGAATAATTCGCGGATGTATTTACCCAGCGTCTCGTTCGTCGGGCCGTAACCCGTGTGATAAATATAATGCTCCAATTCGTACAGCAACTTGTCTGCGTCTGCATAACGCTTCGTCAAATCCCGTGACAGGCAGTTGTGTAAAATCTCATTCAACCGATCGTCCACGCGCGAATCCAGCGCCTTGAAATCCGGAATCGGCAGCGTCATGATCCGTTGGCGGGATTCCTCAGCCGTCGGCCCCTTGAAGATATTCCGGCCCAACAACAGATGCGCCAGCACCACTCCCGCTGAAAACAAATCCGAACGCTTGTCCGTGATCTGGAAATCCGCCTGCTCCGGGCTCATGAAATCCGCCTTGCCCGCCACCACTTCGCCTTCCTGGTCCGTCAAAAATCCGCGCGCCTTGGCAATGCCGAAATCCGTCAGCTTCACGTCGCCCTCGAACGCGATCATGATATTCTTCAGGCTCACATCCCGGTGCACAATCCCCAGCGGCTTGCCATCCTTGTCCGTCTTGGCATGCGCGTAAGCCAGCCCGCGCGCGATGCGGCTCACGATGAATACCGCCAGTTCCTTCGGCAACTGCCGCTTTTTGTCCGTCAATTGCTGGCAAAACTGCTCCAGGTTCACGCCCCGAATCAATTCCATCGCAATGAAATAAACCCCGTTCGCCTCGCCCAAATGATACGTCTGGACGATGTTGGTGTGAATCAAGTCCGCCACCAGCTTCGCTTCGCCGATGAAATTATCGATGAACTGCTTCTGGTCGGTGTAATTCTGGCGCACGACTTTGATCGCGATTCGCTTGACGAATTCACGCGTGCCGTGCTGCTCGGCTTCATAGACAATGCCCATGCCGCCTTCAAAAATCTTTCGTACGATGTCGTAACGAAATTCGTTCTGAATTGTGAAGAGAGCCACGAGGCGAATAGTTATCATTCGCCCGTTTATGTCAAGCCTGTCCTAGGGGGTAGAGCATGAAAAATCGCCTGATTTTTCCGGCATTTTTTTTAATTTTCTGCTTGCGCGACTCTTGTGAAGAGTTTTAATACGAGCCAAGTCGAATGACTTTTTGAATTCGGTAAACACAACTAACAACACAACACACACTAATACTATGGCAAAATCGCTCTCGAAATCACAGATCGCGTCCACGCTCGCGGAGAAGGTCGGCATCACCAAAAAGCAATCCGTCCAATATCTCGAATCGCTGGCCGATCTGGCTTACAAGAATGCCAAGAACACCTTCACCCTCCCGGGCCTCGGCAAGCTGAAGCTGAAAAACCGCGCCGCTCGCCAGGGCCGTAATCCGGCCACCGGCGAAACCATCCAGATTCCCGCCAAGCGCGTCGTGAAGTTCCAGGTGGCCAAAGCCGCCAAAGACGCGATCCTCGGCGCGAAGTAATCCTTTGCTTTCCAAAAGGCGCTCTGATTCATCGGAGCGCCTTTTTTTATTGGATAAATGATGCATTGGATCAATGGATTCATGGATACACCGCGGGAGATAAACTCACCCAGGGGCTTCTGTAGCGCAGAGTGGAACTCTGCTGTATCGCCGACTGGTAGTCGGCGTGCCTTGAAATCTGCCGACGGACATGGTTCATCCGAACGTTGCCCTGACCATCAATCCATTCATCCAGTAATCCACCAATCCATCCCCAAATGAAAATCGCAGTCGTCGGCCCTGGAGCCCTGGGCAGTTATTACGGCGCGAAACTGGCCCGCGCCGGTCAGGACGTCCATTTCCTCCTGCGCTCCGACTACGACGCTGTTAAACGCCACGGAGTCTTCATCCACAGCCCCGAAGGCGATTTCAACGCACGCCCCAAGTGCGCAAAAACCCCGGAAGAAATCGGCGTCAGCGACCTCGTCCTCGTCGCGCTCAAAACCACCGCGAACGATCAATTCCCCAAGCTCCTTCCGCCGCTGGTCGGACCGAACACCGCCGTCCTCACTTTGCAAAACGGCCTCGGCAACGAAGAAGAACTCGCGAAATTATTTCCCGTCGAGCAGATCATGGGCGGCCTCTGTTTCGTCTGCCTCAACCGCACCGCGCCGGGAGTCGTTGAACACATGGCTCACGGCTTGATCGTTCTCGGCGAATTCCAACGCTGGCCCGAACCCCGCACGCACGACATCGCCACGATGTTCCGCAACGCCGGAGTGAATTGTAAAGTCGCCGAAAATCTCATCCACGCCCACTGGGATAAATTAGTCTGGAACATCCCCTTCAACGGCCTCGGCGTCGCTGCCACCGCCGGTTACGAAGCCCTGATCAATCCTTCGTCGCCAATCGCCAATCGCCAATCTTTGGGTCCCGTGATGACCACCGACAAACTGCTTTCCGCCCCGCGCTGGGAAAATCTCGTCCGCGAATTGATGCACGAAGTCATCGCCACCGAAACCGCGCTCGGATACAAGACGCCGCTGGAGCTGGCCGAAAAGCAAATCGAACGCACCCGCACCATGGGCGCCTACAAAGCCTCCACGTTAGTTGACTTCGAGCAGGGCAGGGCACTCGAACTGGAAAGCCTCTTTTTGGAACCGCTCCGCCAGGCTAAGAAAGCCGGCGTCAAAATCCCGCGCCTGGAATCCCTCTGTCGCGTCCTCCAACAACTCAATTCCCCGTAGCCGCCGACGTAAGGAGGCGGACGCATTGGATGTTCGATGTTGAATGTTGGTTGTTGGATGTTTCCCTTTGCCCGTCACATCATCGGCTCTTTCCGCTTCACAAACTGAATCGGCAAATTCCAAGGATCGCGCAACATCATAATCTCATCGCCGGACGGCGTCGTGCTCACATCCTCAATCACCCGCGCCCCCGCCTTCACCAAGCGATCCCGATCCGCCTTCAAATTTTCCGACGAAAACGCCAGATGCATCTGCATCACCTCGGTTTTTGAATAGTCCGGCATTGTCACCACTGGATTATTGTAAATCTCGAACATCACGCCGCCCACCGTCAAAAATCTTCCATGCTGCGGCGGCCCGCCCGCCCGCGCGACCTTCGCACCCAGGTGTTTCACATACCAATCCGCCATCGCCACCGGCTCCGGCACCTGCAACGCAAAATGTTCAAGTCTCATGCCCGCATTGTAGGACAGGCATCCTGCTTGTCACGCCGAAGTGCAACGAAGGCGATCTGTCTCCATTTTTTATATCCGCGTAGGAGACGACGTGAGGAGTCTCTGAATTGATCCTGCAAAAGTTCAATTCCCCTTTTGTATAATGTTCGCCGTAGACCCCTTTTTTATTTTCATCCTCTTGAATCCGCGTAACCTGCGTTAACATAAATGGACATGAAAACTCGGGTTCGCTTTGCACCATCGCCCACCGGCTACCTCCACATCGGGGGCGCCCGCACCGCTTTATTCAACTGGCTTTACGCCCGCCACACCGGCGGCACCTTCGTCCTCCGCATTGAAGACACCGACGCCGCCCGTAATACCCAGGAAGCCGTCGATGTCATTCTCAACGGCCTCCGCTGGCTCGGCCTCGAATGGGATGAAGGCCCGCTCACCAGCGACGCCACCGGCCCGAGCAAGGGCAATGCAGGTCCCTACTTTCAATCGCAGCGCCGCGAAAATTATCAACGCCGCGTCGAAGCGCTGCTCTCGCGCGGCCTCGCCTACGAACACGAAGGCGCCATCAAGTTCAGGATGCAGCGCGAGCCCATCCTGATCCCTGACGTCGTTGTTGGCGACGTCGTGCGCAAATTAACCGACCGCGAAGAAGCCGATCCCGATTTCGTTATCATCCGCTCCGACGGCCAGCCCGTGTTCCATTTCGTCAACGTCGTCGACGATCTCGAAATGGACATCACGCACGTCATTCGCGGCGAAGACCATCTCAGCAACACCGCCAAACACATCGCGCTCTTTAAAGCCTTCGGCGTCGAACCGCCCAAATACGCCCACATTCCGCTCATCCTGAACGCCGACGGCAGCAAGATGAGTAAACGCGACCGCGGCGCCTCGCTCAGCACTTATCTGGAAGAGGGGTTTCTCGCCGAAGCCGTGAACAACTATCTCTGCCTCCTCGGCTGGTCGCCCAAGGATAATCGCGAAAAACTTTCGTTGGCCGAAGTCGCCGACCGCTTCGACCTCCCGCAAATTCTCCGACACAACGCCAAGTTCGATTTCGAAAAACTCCTCTGGCTCCAGGGCGAGTACTGCCGTGAACTGCCCAGCGACCGTTTCTACGAACTCGCCGTCCATGCCCTTGCCAAAGCCGGCATTGATACCAATAAACTGGACGTCCATTACGTCAAAGCCGCGCTCGATACCTGCAAAGGCAAAATCAAAACCTTCAGCGAACTGCCTGCCTACGCCGGGTTCTATTTCCGCGACCAAATCATCTACGACCCCGAAGCCGCCAAGAAAAGTTTCCTGCCCGAAAACAAACCGCGCCTCGAAAAACTCCGCGACGCCTTTGCCAAAGCCGACCCCTTCAACGCCGCCAACGTCGAAGCAGCCTTGAAAGCCGTCGCCGGCGAACTCGGCGTCAAAGTCGGCGTCCTCGTCCACCCCGTCCGCCTCGCCACGACCGGCAACTCATCAGGCCCCAGCCTCTATCACCTGCTGGAAGTCCTTGGCAAAAAGACCTCCCTCGCTCGCATCGAACGAGCTTTGGGAAACTTTTGAAGGCGCGCAGAATCCATTAAAAATGGATGATCGTTCGCGTGAGCATCGCGCCTAAAGCGCGAAAATTTCACGCATGACGATGTCGCGCGATGCGGGCCGCATCGCAAATCCCTCGCATTTGCTCATAAAAATGGCTTGGCATCGTCGTTGCTACTCTGCCTGGCCAAAGGAATAACCAACTTTCAATGAAAACAAAATATCTGGATATTTTTCTGGCGTTTGCGCTTGTCCTTATCGTCGTCTCTGGTTTCGCCCATACCTGGCAACAAGCCACGACGTTGGCTAACTACGTAGGATCCGTTGGGATGTCGGCAGACGGAAAAATCATTTGTGCTGTTCCATCGGCATCACATGTCGTCATTTCAGCTGACTCTGGAAAAACCTGGGCCCTGGCCACCAACAGCCCTCCACCCGGCACTTCTTTGCCTGGCGGTGTCGCCCTCTCGGCGGACGGCAGCAAAATTTTTGCGGTTTTAAACGGCAACGGAACGAATCGCGTTTTCGTGTCACCTGACCATGGAGGCACTTGGATTCAGACGGCATTCCCTGGCGCCACAAACTCTTTCTACCCTTCGTGTTTTATAGCCTGTTCCGCCGATGGATCAAAATTGGTAGCGGCCACACCGTATTCCCCCATCTATTTTTCTACAAACGGCGGTGTCGACTATTCCACTTCTTCGGCGCCGAAAGCGCCTTGGAGTTCGGTGGCCTCGTCAGCAGACGGCGGCCTAATGATTGCCACAGCGAGCCTAGGGGGAGTTTATTTCTCGGGAGATTTTGGAGCCTCCTGGATCCTGACGGCTCTTCCCACTTCGTTGTGGAATTCCGTCTGTACTTCGAGCGACGGTAAATGGATTGGAGCCACCGATGGTTTCGGTTCCTACGTGTCAAGTGACGGGGGTAGGACATGGCTCACAAACCAGATTTCGGGTAATACCATTGCCTGTTCGGCTGACGGAACCAACTGGCTGATAACCGGGGAAGATATTTATACGTCAACCAATGGTGGTACGACCTGGGCTACTAACGTTTCGGGCAGCCTCTGGCGTGCCGGAGCAGTCTCCGCCGACGGCTCCGAAATGGCCGCACTTGGCAGCGAACAGGGTACATGGCTCGGGCTCGCAACACCTTCCCCTCGACTAAATATCCAACCGCAGAACTCTTCCCTCACTATTTCCTGGATTATTCCATCCACAAATTTTGTCCTGCAACAAAGCCTCGATCTCACCCCCCTTAGTTGGGCTTCTGTCTCACCCGGTCCCACGCTGAATTTCTCCAACCTCCAGCAGCAAGTCACTGTGCCCGCAATCGGTAATAGCACGTTTTTTAGGTTGATGGCTCAATAAACTATATTTAAACCGGTGTGGAAGAACCCTTGGCCAGCTCAATGAAAACAAAATCCCTGGACACCATTCTAGCCTTCGCACTCGTCCTTATCGTCGCTTCAAGCTTCGCCCACACTTGGCAACAAGCCACCACGCTGACCAGCGCCGGGGCCACCGCGATGTCGGCCGACGGAAGAATCATCTGTGTTGTCAACTCGGCCACTCATCCGTATGTCTCAACCGACTCGGGAAAAACCTGGACCCTCGCGACAAACAGTCCTCCTAGGGGCTCTCCCTACGTGGGAGGTCTCGCTATATCCGCCGATGGTTCCAAAATTTTCGCCACGCTCTCAACCAACACGTCCAGCCGCTCCTGGATTTTTATGTCGCCGGATCAGGGAACGAATTGGGTTCAGACCGCCTTTCCAAGCACAACCATCTCTACGAACTATTGCGTTGCCTGTTCCGCGGACGGCACAAAAGTCATCGCGTCGTTGCGGAATGGCCCAATCTATTATTCCACGAATGGCGGCGTGAATTGTTACATTTCGTCCGTTCCAAACGCCGCCTGGTCCTCGCTTGCTTCCTCTGCCGATGGGAGTCAAATGTTCGCCGCTGCAAATGTCGGCAGTGGGGTTTATTTTTCCAGTGATTTCGGCGCAACTTGGACCTCGGCAAACCCCTTACTGTCCGGCTGTAGTTCCGTGTGCACTTCCAGTGATGGCAAATGGGTGGGGGCCATTAACAATTCGACCTATATTTCCAGCAATGGAGGCGCAACCTGGCGCACGAACAATCTCAGCGGCGGAATCATCGCCTGTTCCGCCGATGGCACTAATTGGATCATCGCGGGCAACCATATCTACACCTCGGCAGACGCCGGAGCTACCTGGACCACAAATTTGTCATTCGCTCAATGGCTCGGTGGCGCGGTGTCGGCCGATGGTTCTGAGATGGTCGCCGTAGGCAGCGGGCAGGGGACATGGATTGGTCGCGTCACGCCCTCCCCGCAATTGAACATTCAATCGCAGGATTCCAACGTCGCCGTTTCCTGGCTCCTCCCATCCACTAATTTCGTCCTGCAACAAAGCGCCGACCTCACGACTCCAAGTTGGACGCCCGTCTCGCCCAGTCCAACCTTGAATTTCACGAACCTGCAGCAACAAGTCACCGTCCCCACAACCGGAAGCAACGCGTTTTTCCGGCTGATAGCTCAATAATTATTTTTCATTTAGTCACCACAACCTGGAGACCAAACGCAATGAAAACAAAGTCTCTCGATTTCATTCTCGCTGCGGCACTCCTCGTGGTGGTTATCTCTGGGTTTGCTTACACCTGGGCACCGATGGGGCCAAATTCATTCGCCGGCGTGCTCTCCATGTCGGCCGACGGAAGAATTCTTTGTGCCTGCCCCTCAACCGGCGGACAGCTTCGAATATCGCGAGACCGTGGCCAAACCTGGTCGGTGGCAACAAATGCTCCTTCAGGAGGATCACTTTCCGGAGCCAGGGTCGCCTTTTCCGCGGATGGCTCCCAAATCATCGCATGTTTGTCGTCGAACGGGGTCGCTCAGGGCCTCGTATGTCGTTCCACTGACTTTGGAACAAATTGGACAAAATTGGCCCTGCCGATTCTGTCAGGCTTCAGTTCCTACTGCGTCGCCTGTTCCGCATCCGGGTCGAACGTGATTGCTGCGGCGAACGGTGGTCCTTCCTATTTTTCGACGAATAGCGGCGCGAATTGGTCCACCGCTTCCGCACCGAACACGAATTGGTGGGCGTTGGCGTCGTCCGCAAGCGGCGAACGAATGGTGGCTGCGGTGATAAACGGACAAATCTATTTTTCGACGAACTTTGGCGCCTCCTGGATGCCAACCAACCTCCCGTCCCAGAGGTGGCAATCCGTATGTGTGTCAGCCGACGGACAATCGATTGGAGCCACCGGCACGAACAGTTATATCTCCAGGGATGGCGGCGCCAATTGGCTCACAAACCGAATAAGTGGCAATAGCATCAATTGCTCCGCCGATGGCGCAACGTGGGGGATTGCCGGCGCGCAACTCTATATCTCCAGCGACGGCGGTGCGACCTGGTCCACAAATTTCTCGACCGGTACCTACATCGCCGACATGTCAGCCGACGGAGGCGAAATCGCCGTCAAAGGATCGACGAACGCAGTGGGATTCATAATCCCTTCTCCGCAACTGGCCATCCGGCCAACCAATAACAATTTCAAGATTTCGTGGTTGCTGCCATCCACCAATTTTGTGCTTCAACAAAGTGCCGACATCGCAGCCCAAAGCTGGGCGAGCGTCCCCAGCAATCCGACTTTGAATGACACAAATCTTCAGCAACAAGTCACCGTGCCCGCAACTGAAAGCAATGCGTTTTTCCGGCTCATCATGCAATGATCCCGCTTGAAAAATAAAAGGCGCCCACATTCATTCGTGGACGCCCTTATTTCAAAAATTGACGAGCCAACTACGCTTTCTGCAACGTCG